>JABDNZ010000245.1 GCA_013043565.1 Gemmatimonadota bacterium
GCGGCCCCGGGGCCATCTTCTGGATGTGGCTCCTCGCCCTCATCAGCACGATCACCAAGACGGCTGAAATCACGCTGGCCGTCCACTATCGGGATATCGACGAGACAGGCCGGATTCGGGGTGGCCCGATGTATTACATCAGGCGTGGGTTGGGGTGGCCGGCTCTGGCTGTGGTCTTCAGCCTGGCCATCATCGTGAATGCCCTTTTCAGCGCGAGCCTGCTTCAGGCTCACACGGTCGGCCGGTCCTTTCTGGCTTCCTACGGGCTCAACCCCTACCTGGTGGCTGGAACCATGACCCTGGTGACCGCCACGGTGGTCATCGGAGGTATCCGTCGGATCGGAAGGGTGAGCGAGGCCTTGGTACCCTTCATGTCCCTGGTCTACATCGGCGGGGGGCTCTTCCTGTTTTTTGTGAACTGGAGGGAGATCCCGCAGGTCTTCGCTTCCGTGTTCCAGTATGCGCTGGCCCCTATTCCGGCAGCGGGCGGATTCGCAGGAGCGGCGGTGATGCAGGCGATCCAGCAGGGTGTTTCCCGGGGGATGTTTTCGAACGAAGCCGGGATGGGAACCGCTCCCATGGCCCACGCAACGGCGGAAACGGACCACCCGTTCCAGCAGGGGATGTGGGGGGCTTTCGAAGTTTTCGTGGTGACCTTCGTCATCTGCACCATCACATGTTTTGCGGTTCTTTCCTCGGGGGTCCTCTCCAGCGGTGAGTCGGGGATCGAGCTGGTCATCCTCGCTTTCGCCTCCGTCTTCCCCGAGACGGTCGCCGGAAACCTCATCTCGTTCTGCATCCTGTCCTTTTGCCTCTCCACCCAGATTGGTTTCTTCATCTATTTCGAAACGGCCCTTGTGGACGTGTTCGGGCGGGCGGCAACACGATGGATTCGGTTCCTCTATTTCATCCCACCGCTGGTCTTCGCTGGGGTCGCCGATGTGGACCGACTCTGGGTGTTCGCAAACATCGCCGTGGCGATCTGCGCCATCCCGAACCTCATCGCTGTGCTATCTCTGGCCGGTGTGTTCATGGCCCTGATGGGCGACTATCTCTCTGGAAGGAAACGCTACGCCACGGGGATCATCGACGTCTCGAAGGAGTACGTCCGGCTGAACCGCTAGGCGGCGGAGCTTCGCCTCAGGCTCCTGAACGGAAGATGGGCCCCACTTCCTCCCGGATCGCATCGAGCTCCGCTTCCGCTCCCTCCGGCGGATCGGTGAAGAGGCTCACAACGATGGTGCAAAGGAAACCGGCTGCGAAGCCCGGAAGCATCTCGTACAGGTCGTAGAAGCCCTCTTTGAAGAAGACCACCCAGCCTACCGTGGTCAGGAACCCGCCGACCATGCCGGCGATGGCTCCTGCACGGGTCGTTCCCTTCCAGAACAGGGAGCAGAGAACGACCGGCGTGAAGGCGCATGCCAGGCCCGACCAGGCGAACAGGACGAACCAGAACACCATCCTTACCTCAGCAAGCGCCATGATCAGCGCCCCGCCGCCGATGACCACGGTCGTGAGCTTCCCATAGAGGGAGAACCGGGCCTCGGGCCATTTCGGGTTGAACACCTGCTGAACGATGTCCCGCACGACGGCGGACGACGCCAGGATAAGCAGGGAATCCACCGTGGACATGATGGCCGCCAGGACCACCACCAGGAAGATCCCGGTGAACAGGGCGGGGAAGAGGGAAGCGCTCATCTCCGGCAGGACGGTCTCGGGATCCAGGAGGCCTGGGAAGAGGACACGGCCTGCCATACCGGAGAGGACCGCTCCGACGTCGAACCCTATGACGCAGATCACGGCGATGAAGCCGCCGTCCACGATCTGCTTCTGATCCCGAGCCGAAATGAACCTGGTCAACAGTTGGGGGGCGCCGAGGAACGCCAACCCGATTCCCACAAAACCCGCGGCGCTGATGATACCCGGGAGGGTGAGACCGAAGGAGCCCATGGGTCGCAGGAGGGCCGGATCCTCGGCATGGAGGGTTCCCATGACCTCCGTCCACCCACCCGCCGCCGGGATGGCCACGATGGGGAGGATCACCAGGCACCCGAACATGAGGACCCCCTGAAGGAGGTCCGAGTACGCCACGGCCTTGAACCCTCCCACCGTGGTGTAGTAGAGGATCACCGCCGCCCCGATAAGGACGCCGGTACTGTAGCTGGTTCCCAGGAACGACCCGAACGCCTTTCCGGAGGCCGTGAGCTGGGCCGCGGTATAGGCCGTGACCATGGAGAAGATGATGACGACGCTGATCCACCGGAGGACGTGGGCTTTATCCCGGAACCGGTCCTCCAGGTAGTCCGGGACGGTGATGGAGTCGAACCGGTCGGTGTAGGCTTTGAAGGGACGGGCGACTACGGTCCAGGCCAGGGCGATCCCCAGGACCTCTCCAAGGATGATCCAGAACGCATGGGCCCCGACCGCATATCCCATTCCCGTGAGGCCCAAGAGAAGCCAGGCACTCTCACCGGTGGAGTTGGAGGAGAAGGCGATCACCCATGAAGGGAGCTTCTTCCCGGCCACATAGTACCCGGATACCGTCTTGGACTCTCGCCCACCCCACAGCCCGATAACCAGGAGGATTAGCAGGTAAACGACCAGCACGGCGATGATGACGGTCACGGGTCACCCCGATGGGCCAGGTAGAAAGCCAGGCTGATTCCCAGACCGAGCCCCACCCCAGCGATGAGGAGGAGCCAGGACTCCCAAGGTAGGCCTAAGATCAAACGATCCTCCTTCTCACCACCGTGAAATCACTACCCTCGTGTCAGTATAGAAGCCGATGGCATCCCGACCCTGTGCCTTCAGGTCTCCGTAAAAGGAAGACCGGGCTCCGCCAAACGGAAAGAAGGCCATGGGCGCGGCGACTCCGATGTTGACGCCGATCATGCTGATACCGGCCTTGTACCGGAATTCCCTCGCCGCTTTTCCACTGGAGGTGAAGATCCCCGTGGAGTTTCCGTAGTGAACCCGGTGCATGAGATCGACCGCTTCGTCCACCGAACCGGCTTTGGCCAAGCCCGCTACCGGCCCGAAGATCTCCTCCTTCCCCAACACCATCTCGGGCGCTACACCCTCAAATACCGTGGGTCCAATCCAGTGGCCGTCGGGGTACTCGGCCACCGATGCCCCTCTTCCGTCCAGGAGGAGGTCCGGGCCTTCCTGAACTCCCTTGCTGATGAGATCGACTACATTGTCCCGGTGGGGTCGGGACACCACGGGGCCCATCTCCACCCCCTCCTCCAGGCCATAGCCCATTCGAAGCGAGGATGCTCGATCCAGGAGCCGTTGCTTCATGGGTTCGTAGGCTTCGCCCACCCCCACCAGGACACTACCCGCCAGACAACGCTGCCCGGTGGACCCGAAGACGGAATCGATGATGGCTTCGTTCGCGCGGTCCAGGTCTGCGTCGGGAAGGACGACCATGAAGTTTTTCGCTCCCCCGAGGGCTTGGACCCTTTTCCCCTCCTTGGCTGCAGATCCGTAGAGGAAGCGGGCCGTTGCGCTGGAGCCCACGAATGAGATCCCCTCCACATCGGGGTGTTCCACGAGGGCCGTGACCGCTTCCCGACCACCGTGGACCACGTTCAGCACTCCAGGCGGGAGACCGGCTTCCGCGGCCAATTCCACCACTTTCTGGTGCGTGACCGGGTCCTGTTCGCTGGGTTTGAGAACAACGGTGTTCCCTGTGGCCACCGCGTAGGGCCAGAACCAGAGGGGGATCATGACCGGGAAGTTGTAGGGCGTTATGACGCCGAATACCCCCAGGGGTTGGCGAATGGTCTCACAATCGATTCCCTGAGCGATGTCTTCAAGAGTTTCCCCCATCATCAGCGTCGGTATGCCGCAAGCGTGCTCCACGTTCTCGATGCCCCGACGGACCTCCCCCATGGTTTCGGCCAGGATCTTCCCGTGTTCTTTGGTGAGGGTTCGGGCCAGGTCCTCGTGGTGGTGATCGAGGAGGGCTTTGAGTCGAAATAGGACCCTGGCCCGATCTACCGCGGGCGTGGACCGCCATGCCGGGAATGCCCGGGCGGCCGCCTTCACCGCCGCTTCCACATCGGAAGCCGGCGAGAGGGGAGTTCTCCCAAGGTCCTCACCCGTGGCCGGGTTCACCACAGGGAGCAGCTGAGTAGCCCCGGAGTCCAACCAGGAGCCGTCGATAAAATTCCGGATTACGCCCGATTCCGACTGGGAATGGAAGGATGAGGACACGATGGTCTCCATGGTACGTTCGGTCCCGTGTTTGAACGGGGCTGGGATAGAAAGGCTCGTCGAAGGATGCTCGGGGAAGGTAGAAAACGGAGGCAGGCGGCGCCAACCGGCTCTGGGGTGATGGCATCGAGGCTGGGGCCCGGAACCGATGTCGCGGGCGGCTGGTTCGGTCGGGTCAGCCTCCCTACCTTCTCCGAGAATCCCGAGGACCCCTTCGTTCTAGCCGAGGAGGGCTGAAGAACCCATGCGAATCCTGATCGTCAATCCCAACAGCGACCTGGAGATGACCGCGGCCATTCAGGAGTCCGCCGTGGCCTTCGTTGGGGATCGGTTCGAGGTCGTCACCCTGGCGACCCCTGATGCGCCGCGGTTTCTGGAGACCTACGAGGACGATGTGAAGTCCGGTCCCGGGATGCTCGAGATCCTGCGGGAGCATGAATCAGCTTTTGATGCCTTCGTGATCGCATGCCACAGCGACACGAATCTGCACGCAGCCCGGGAGCTCACCACCAAACCCGTGATCGGTATTGGTGAGGCATCCATGAAGCTCGCCTCCTTTCTAGGGCATAACTTCGCGATTGTTACGACCCACCAGCACTCCATTCCGGGGAAGGTTGTCCAGATCCGGGCTTACCACCTCCAGGATCTCCTGGTTTCGATCCGAGCCCCGGAGGAGGGGGAAGAGGGTTGGGAGGACGCGGATCTTTTCATGGAGTTGTCCCGGCGGGCGGTACAGGAGGATGGGGCAGAGGTGATCGTCCTGGGATGTGCCGGGATGGCGGGGATGGACCGGAGAATACAAGACGCCCTCGGCGTGCCGGTGCTGGACGGTGTGGTGTGCGCCCTGATCCTGGCGTCAGGGTTCGCTCATTATGGGGTCGGGACCAGCAAGGTGTTGGGCTACAACCCGGACTACTAGTGGAATCCGTAGCGGAAGACCTCTCCAGGCTGGCACCTAAACCAGTACGAACATGACCGTGATATAGGCCACATAGAACGCCGTGAAGACGATGCCCACCTTTCGGCCGATGGGCTTCTTCAGGAAGGCAAAAGCCGCGATCGCCAAGGAAGCGGCCAGCATGACCGGGAGGTCGAAGTGGGGGAAGGTCCTGGGAACGGGAATGGAGTAGGGGCTTGCCACCGCGGCCACCCCCATGATGGCGAGTATGTTGAAGATGTTGCTCCCGATGATGGTTCCCACGGCCACTTCGGTTTCTCTGCGAAAGGCCGCCATCCCGGTGGTCGCGAGTTCCGGAAGTGAGGTGGCGAAGGCCACGATGCTCAACCCGACGATGGCTTCGGAAACTCCGAGTTCGAGGGCCACCTCCACTGTGCCCTTCACGACCAGTCGGGCGCCCAGGGGAAGGCCGATGGCTCCAACGATGAGGAACAGGGAGATATACCTGCGTTGAGTGGGAACGCCCAGGACGGCGACGGGGGCCGGTCTGGCGTCGTCATCTTTCTGGGCATGGGCTACTTCTTTGAGGGTGGGTACGAGATACAACCCGAGTCCAACCAGGAGAGCCAGCCCGGCCTGCCAACTCAGGGCGTCTTGGAAGCAGAGAATGGAGAAGAACACGCCGGCGCCAATCATGACGGTGCTATCACGGCGGACAGGGGGGCCAGGATAGGCCAGCGGGAAAATCATGGCCGAGATTCCGGCCACCAGAAGGACGTTGGCAATGTTACTCCCGACCACGTTCCCCACGACGATCCCCGGGTGTCTCTCGACCACGGCCAGGACGCTCACGACCAGTTCCGGCAGGGACGTTCCGAGGGCCACTACGGTAAGAGCGACAACGATGGGTGGGACATTGGCCCGTTTGGCCAGGCCTACCGCGCCACGGACCAAAAGCTCGCCTCCGAACAGCAGGTAAATGAACCCGCCGACGAGCTCCAGAAGGCTGACGAGGATCAGGGGTCCCCTCTCAGGTTCGCCTCGGCCTTTTCCAGCCGGTCCTTGAGATACTCGATCCGATCCTGGGCCTTCTTTCGCTCCTGGACGAGATCCGTAACGTCCCGGGCAATAGCGTAGATCAGCCCGGTCCCTACCTGCGGGTGAGCGTTCCAGGCTAGCCGCTTTTCACTGCCGTCCTGGCACATGTAACGGTTTTCGAAAGAAATGGTCGGCAAGCCTTCCCCAAGGCGGGCGATCTCGTTTTCGGTCTTCTCCAGATCATCCGGGTGGACGAAGTCGAGGAAGCTTCGGCTGAGGAGTTCTTCTTGGGTCCAACCCAGTACCTGCTCGAAAGCGGGGTTGACACGCTTGAAGAACCCGTCCTGACCTGCGATGCAGAGCATGTCGGTAGAGAGTTCGAAGTAGTTTTGGAATTCCTTCAGGAGGCTGACCTGCTGCTCCATCTCCTCCGCCATCTGGTTGAAGTTCCGGGCCAGTAAGCCCACCTCATCCTGTGACCTGACCGGTGCTCGGACACTCAGGTCCCCCTCTTTAATTCTCTCCGCAGCATCGGCCAATTCATGGATAGGTTTGGCGAATCGGAGGCCCAGGAAGGTTCCGATCAGAATCGCCAAAGCTCCCAATGCCATGATGATGTCGGTGATGCCGAACCCGAACTTATCGGCCGGGGCCCGCGCTTCGGCTTCGTCGATCTGGACCACCACCCCCCAGTCAAGGGTCGGAAGGTGACGATAGGCAGCCCATACCCTCTCGCCATCTGCTCCGACCAGATCAATTTCCGGAGGCCCTACGGTCTCCCCCATGGCGTAACTGAGGGGGTCTGAAGGACCACCCAGGCCCACCTCCTCCCACACGAGACTGTCAGTCGGCGTGACCCGGGTGAGGACACGGATTGCCCCGTCCTCATCTCGGATGGCGATGCGGGTCTGACCCGACAGCCCCAGTCCTTCCCGATTCCGGGCAAGACGGATCAAAGGTCTCGTGTTCAACCTGACCTGGAGAACTCCAACGAGTCTTCCATCCGTGGTCCCGTCGTCGGTGAGGGCAGCCGAATACGCGACGCGCAGTTCCTCATGGGCAGGGGACAACACCCCAAGATAGACTACGCTGTCCATGGCGGAGGGAAGAGAGTCCAACCGTTCGGTCAGGTCCGATTGAGTAGCCCATCCGGCCGATGCGAAGAGGTTCCCTTCGGCATCATAAACAGCCACCGACTCCACGGCTCCGACGGCCTTTTGGGCGTCGGCGAGGATCCGGCCGATCTGTTCTTTTGCCCCTGGACTTCCCTCCAGGTTGTTCTCAGTCAAGATCTCCCTGAGGCGGGTGCGGCTGGCGATGAGCCGAACCCTGTCCTCCCAGCTCGAGGCGATCTGTCGCATCCCCGCTTCGGTGGAGGCGGCGAGCCCACTGAGCTCTTCGACCCGGCTATCCTCGAAGACCTGGCTCGTGTCCAAATACAACAGCCCGCCCAGGGCGACCATGCTGCCCAGGGCTACGATCACGAGCGCGAAAACCAACTTGGTACGGATGTCCATGGAGATTAAGGATAGAAAAATACCGGCCCGGTACCAACCATTTCCTTCACATGATGGGAACTGGCGCTAGATTGGTTGACCTCCAACGATCGCAGGTGTCGAAAGAAATGATGCGTTCCAAAGCCATTCCTGTTCTGGTTTTCATTCTCACCTTCTCGGCGAGTGTCACTCATGTGAGGCCGGCCATGGCCCAGTCCCAGGGAGCACCCGACCACAGTCAGCATCTCCGGGTTTTCACCGGGGAAGGGATACCTGCCACCCTCCAGGATATCGTGGATGCCATGGCTGGCGTGGATGCCGTTTTGATCGGTGAGATCCACACCGATCCCGTGGGCCATTGGATCGAAGCGGAGCTGTTTCAGGAGGCTCTCGAGCTGGTGGCCGCAGGGCAGGAGAAGGGCGCCCTGCGACCCCTCGCACTGTCGTTGGAGATGTTCGAGAGAGACGTCCAATACATCGTCGACGAGTACCTGGCTGGTCTCATCACCGAGTCCCAGTTTCTCGCAAGCGCCAGGCCTTGGGAACACTATGAGTCCGACTACCGACCCATGGTCGAGGCTGCAAAGGAGGCCGGCATTCCAGTGTTGGCAGCCAATGCCCCGAGGCGCTACGTGAACCGGGTCAGCCGCCTAGGACCGTCCACGTTGGAGGACCTCCCTCCGTCGGCTTTGAAGAGTCTTCCGCCCCTCCCTTTCCCACCGCCCACCGATGAGTACCGGGGGGAATGGACGGACCTCATGACGAACATGGTCATGGAAGACCAGTGCCCGGCCCCGGAACCATCCGAGGCCGCGCCCGAAGCCGGACATCCGGATCCCGGGCCCCCTCCTCCCCACGTCCAACCCCCGACCGAAGAGCCGGCCGGGCCTCCAGCCGAGTCACCAGCCGGACCCCCTGCCGGGATGCCGTCCCACGGCGGATCCTTCATGGAGAACGGCTTGCAGGCCCAAACCCTCTGGGATGCATCCATGGCTCACGCCGTCACCACCTTCCTGGATCTGAACCCCGGCGGATTGGTCCTACATATGGTGGGCGGCTTCCATGTTAAGAACTTCACCGGCATCCCGGAGAAGGTGCAGTTCTACAGGCCTGGGACCCGGACCCTGGTGGTCCACATGGACCTCGCCGCGGACATCAACTCCTTCGACGCCGATGAGCACGCAGGCCGGGGCGACTTCGTCATTCTGACCGACGAGGCCTTGGACCTTTACGTCCAGCGGAACTGCGTCGACGCAGGTTGAAAGGCTTGTTCTTCAGGCCGAATCGATGGACTAGAGGTCGCCTGCGTACCCTTCCAGGATGATGGTCCAGGCCCATGAGCCCGGGATCTCCCGGTAGGGAATGCCTGAGAGGTCCACATAGACCGTGTCCGCCTCGACCCGCCAGGGAAGGTCTCCATCCAACCCCAGGAGGCCGATCCGCTGGCCAGCTCTGGGCGGTGGTATGGGAAGGGCCAATTCTCCATCGGGCCATTCGAAGAAGATGGCGTACAGGTTGCCCTCCCGTTGTGTGTAAGCCAGGTACCGTTCCAGCGAGCTGTAAACTCCCGCCAGGCCGTTTCCGGCCGATCTCCTGGTGGAGGTGAAGAGGGCGCTCTGGGGGATGACCTCCCTCTCCATCCTCGGCCCGGACCAATAAAGCCGGACCGATGCGTTTTGGATGTTCTCACGGTATTCGACTCGAATGGGATACTTCCGCTCGGCCGATAAGCGAATGGACCCGTCCAGGGCTTCAGGCACGCCCGGGACGCCCTCGGCCTCCGGCCCTTCCTCCCCCCACTGATCCACGACCAACCGCTCGTTCACCCACACCCGTACCCCGTCGTCGGCCTCGGCCTCGAAGAAGTGCCGTCCAGTAGACCTCGGTTGAAGGAATCCGCTCCAGACCACCTGGAATCTGTCTTCCTTGACCGGTGCACCGGGGGTGTTCCGGACCCAGTCGAAGTTGACGGCGGGATCGATCCGCTCGAAGGAGACTTCCCTGTCCTCTCCGGTCTTGGTCCACGGTCGAGAGTCATAGATGGCCTCCCAGTTCACGTCGAGCCACTGACCGAGCTGGGTCAGGCGTTCCTGCTGAAGCAGGGGAATCTGCCCGTCGGCTTTTGGCCCCACATTCAGGATCATTCCTCCGCCGGAGGCCACGGCAGTGGCAAATCGCTTCACCAGCTCCTGGGGTGTCATGTAGGCTTCCAGGTCCTCATTCCGGTTGAGAGCGAAGGACCTTCCGAGGCCCCGGACCTCCACCCACGGCCGCTCTACCGACTCGATCCCCGCGCTGTACTCCGGGGTCAGAAACCCGATGTTGCTCCCCGCTCCCCACCGATCATTCACGATGGCCTCCGGGCCCACCGTATCGAAGTACCAGTCGATCAACTCTCGGGCATGCCACTGCTCCGCCGAGTTCAGCCATTCGCCGTCGCTGAATAGCACCGACGGTTTGTATGCCGATATCAATTCCTTGAACTGGGGGATCATGTACTGTTCAACGTAGGGCCCAATGCTATCAGGAGGGTCGGTATACCACCTGTGCAGGGGGTTATTCCACTCGGCCAGGGAGTAGTAGAGCCCCATCCGGAGGCCGGCTTTCCTCACGGCAAAGGTGAGTTCACCGACCAGGTTTCTTTTTGGCCCCACCTCCAAGCTGTTCCACCCCGGGGAGTACTCACTGGGCCACAGGGCGTAGCCGTCGTGGTGTTTGGAGACCAGGACCACATACCGGGCACCGGCTCTTCTGAAAATCTCGGCCCACTCGTCGGCATCGAAGAGTTCTGCTTTGAAAAGGGGAGCAAAATCGGGGTATTCGAAATCCTCGCCGAAATGTTCTCTCATGAAGCCAGTTCGTAGAGAATCTCCTTCCTGAAGTCCCCGCAGAAACCACTCGCCGTACTCTTCTTTCCCCGAGAATGCCGGGACCGAGTAGACCCCCCAATGAACGAAAATTCCAAGCTTCGCATCCCGGAACCACTGCGGGTACGGCCTATTCCTCAGCTCATCCCAAGAGGGGAACTCCTGTTCCGGAGTTGCCGCAGTTGGGATTTCCTGCAAAGGAAACCCCACAGCGGGGGCCTCCTGTGCGGAAACGGTTTCCTGAGACGTCTCCTGGGTGACGGCTCTACGGGGACAGGCGAGAGGCAGGATCATGAGAAGGAGAAGGGGAAGGATGGCTGGAAGGAAATTCCTCCGGCACCGGTGACCGTGTCGATAATCCATGCCGTTGTCTCCCCTCTGTCCCGATCCGATGTCCGGTTGGCTCGATCCCGTTGTGATCTCGATGGAAACAATGCCACCACGCCGTTGAGTCGGCAATTGGTTGAGAGCTCGTGACGGTTGGAGGGACGAATGATGGTGGAATCTGATACGTATGATTTGTGGGGCCCCGCCGATCACTGGTGCCCTTCAGTAGGGGAGGATTCCTCGTTCACCGCCGTCTCGGCGGAGTGGAGTGTGGACTCGAACATGACGAAGGCCGATCTGGTTTTCCTGGACAAGCTTGGGAAACGTGAGGACTCGTTTTCTCTAGAGGTAAGGCGACGGAAGCTCATTGCTCTTTCGGCAAGGATCGGTGTCTGGGGAGTCATCACGGGGTTGGCAAGCATCGCGTTTGGTGCCTTGGCCCCTCTCGCTGCCATCAGCCTAGCCGGGATCGGTTTCTTCGCCGGCGGTCTGGGGGCCATGGGCACATCGGTTCTGGTTGTAAAGGATCTGAGAAGAGCTTCCTGGCCACTTCGATTGGCTGCGGTGCTCGGTCTACCCTTCGGAGCGTGCCTCGTCACCTTCGTTTGTGGGGCGTTTTGGCAGTGGCCCCTTCCCATCGCACTGGTTTCGTTGTCAGTTCCCGTGGGGGCGATCCTGGGCGTGATGCTGATGATCCTGCTTCTGACGGGTCTTCTGTCCCACGGGCTGTCCGGGCCCAGAACCGGCTGGGAGGATTGATGGCGGAAAAACCGAAACTGACCCTGCAACCCACCGACACTGCCTCAGCCTTTTCCCCGGACCGGGGGGAAAGG
>JABDNZ010000247.1 GCA_013043565.1 Gemmatimonadota bacterium
GCGTCGGTGAGCTCCCGGAGGATATCCCGGCCGAAGGAAGAGGTATCCATGATGTCGTAGTCCGAGACCTCCGAGTCCCAGATCCCGAACCCGTCATGGTGTTTGGAAGTGATGATGATGTACTTCATCCCCGCATCGTTTGCGATGCGCACCCATTCGTCGGCGTCGAACTGGACCGGGTTGAACCGGGAGGCGAACTCCTCGTATTCCGGGATGGGAATCTGGGCGGAGTTCATGATCCATTCGCTGATGCCTCGGACCGTTTCCCCGCCGTATTCCCCTGCCGGAACGGCATAGGGGCCCCAGTGGATGAACATCCCGAAGCGAGCGTTCCGCCACCATTCCATGCGGGCGTCGAACGCTTCTTGGGATTCGTTGAGGTAGTCCTGCGAGGCGGCGCCGGAGTCCTCCGTCATCGAATCGCCGCCGGGCGATCCGCAGCCGGACCAGGCGAATGCTGCAATAAGGGTCACCAACAGGAACCTGGCATTGGAAAACGTCATGATCCGCTCCTCACCTCTTACAAAAGCGCTTTTCTGACGGGTCGTCTCGTAGTCGTTCAGCCGCATTCTATCCTCCCTGCATGCCATAGTCCGAGGGTCTGATCAGTGAGGGCCGGTACACCCGCCTGGATCCTGCCGGCTCTTTCCAAAGGATCTCCCGATCGCCGTATCGGACCGTGGCTTCATTCCCCAGGAGGGAGAGGATGCTCGCTTCCTCCAGGGTCCCGTCCTCCCAAACCATGTCGACCTCGAATCCACCCCGGGCCCGCAAACCCCGGACCGAGCCCGTGGGCCACTGGGGCGGGAGGGCCGGCAACAGGTGGATCACATCGGTATGACTCTGAAGCAGGGCCTCAGCGACACCTGCCGCCCCGCCGAAATTTCCGTCGATCTGGAACGGCGGGTGATTGTCGAAGAGGTTCGGGTGGGTGGACTTCACAAGGAGCTCTGCGAGATGATGGTGGACCGCATCCCCGTCCCGGAGGCGGGCGTAGAAATTGATCATCCATGCCCGGCTCCAGCCGGTGTGCCCTCCGCCGTGCTCCAGCCTGAACGCCAGGGACTTCCGGACGGCCTCCATGATCTCAGGCGTGTCCTCCTGCGTAAACTGCCGGCCCGGGTGCAGGCCGTAGAGGTGGGACATGTGGCGATGGCCGGGCTCGGCCTCTCCAAAGGGCCGGGACCATTCCATGAGCCGTCCGTCGGACCCGATCATGGGCCCCTGAAGCCGGTCTCTGGCAGTCACGACCTGGTCCACCACTTCGTCGCCCCTGATCGCCAGGGCTTCCGCCGCCGACATGAGGTTGGTGAAGAGGTCCCAGACGATCTGTTGGTCCATGGCATTGCCCATTCCCACGTCGGCCCGCTCTCCGTCACTCGTGATGAAGACGTTCTCCGGGCTGCTCGACGGGCCGCTGACGAGGCGGCCAGTCTCGGGATCCTCCGTCAGGTAGTCCAGGAAGAAGAGGGCGGCCTCCCGCATGACGGGAAAAGCCCGCTCTCGCAAAAACTCCAGGTCACCCGAGAATCGCCAGTGCTCGAAGAGATGCCGGGAGCACCAGGCGCCGCCTAGAGGCCACATCCCCCACACCGTCCTGCCGATGGGAACGGTGAACCACCACGCGTCGGAGGTGTGATGGGCCACCCAACCTCGGGCTCCATACAGGTCGCGGGCCGTTTTTCGCCCTCGAATCACCAGCTCGTCCACCATATCGAAGAAGGGCTCGTGGCACTCCGACAGGTTTGCGACCTCCGCTGGCCAGTAGTTCATCTGGACATTGATGTTCGTGTGGTAGTCGGCGTTCCACGGCGCTTCGATGTGCTCGTTCCAAATTCCCTGGAGGTTTGCGGGAAGAGTCCCGGGTCTCGAGGACCCCATGAGCAGGTACCGGCCGAACTGGAAGTAGAGTGCGAACAGATCCGGATCCGAGGCTCCGTCCCTGAACTCGCCCAAACGGACATCCGTGGGCTTCTCGGCCTGGAGCGACGTTCCCAAGTCGATCGAGACTCGGTCGAAGAGTGCTCGGTGCTCGGCGACGTGGGCAGCCTTCAGGCGGGGGTACTCCACGCGGGACGCCGCCTCCACATGGGACAAGGCCAGCTCCAGAGGGTCGTCCCCGTGATAGTCCGTGGCAGCCCCGATCAGAAGTGTCTGGGCCTGCCCGGATTCCCGCCTGGCCTCCACCACGGCGGCGAAGCGGGTCCCGGGGTGCCCCTCGTTGACGGCCCGCCCCGTCATGATGATGCGGCTCCCGTCGTACTCCACGGATCCTTCGGGGAGTTCTGGGCGGGCAAGGCTGAGGGCCGGATTCAAGGCGTCCTCCGCCTCGAGTCGCACCACGATCACGTTCGCCAAGGCGCTGGCGAATACTTCCCGATGTACGCTCTTGCCCTCCGCCGTCCACGCGGTGCCCACAATTCCCTCACCGAGGTCCAGGGACCGCCGATAGCCTTCCGGCGCCGGGGCTTGGGAGGCCGAGGAGGCCGAGCTGGCTTCTATGAAGAGATCGCCCAGCGTCTGGTGGCTTCGGATCAGGCGCTCGCTCATGAAACGCTCCTGCATGATGCGCTGGGCTTCCGCCACCTGACCGGAAAACCACAACTGCCGTGCTTCCGCAAGGTCGCCCGGTTCGACCTCCCTTTCTCGATCCAGCGGACTTCCTGCCCACAGTGAATCGACGTTGAGCTGGATCCGCTCCGTCTCCACCCCACCAAAGACCATGGCACCCAGTCGACCGTTCCCCACCGGAAGAGCTTCCGTCCATTCTCCGGCGGGGCGTCGATACCAGAGGGTCCGCCCGGATGCCAGGGACGGGGATCCGGTCCGTTGGTGGAAACCGTGCGGGAGCCTCAGGGCGAGGCCACCCAGGAGAGCGCACTGAAGAAAGTCACGACGTGAGAAATCCATAGGCCACACCACCCGAAGATCGCAAAGTGAAAGCCTGGGCCGAACGTCACCGAGGGACAGGTCCGAGGCCACATTGACCGGGCCCTTGGTCCCCGACACTTTCACAGCCTACGTGTCCCAGCTATCACGAGGCAAATCACCAGGCAGAGACCCGGTGTCGGCATCGTGGGGACGGTAAGGATTCGACTGCAAAAGAACCCCGGGAGCCGATCGTGAACACCGATGCTTTTCGACTGGACGGCAAGCTGGCCGTGGTAACGGGTGGCGCCAGTGGCATAGGCCGGGCCATCGCCCTGACCTTCGGGTCCAGCGGGGCTGCCGTCCACATCCTCGACCTGGATGAGGAGGCAGCGGGAGCCACCGCCGAGCAGATCGTGGAGGGAGGGGGCACCGCCGCCGCTCACCGGTGCGACGTGGCCGACCAGGGAGACGTTTCCCGCACCTTTGAGGAGATTGCCGGACAGGGCGGCATCGACATCCTGGTCAACAACGCAGGCATCGCTCACATCGGGACTGTGGAAAGC
>JABDNZ010000249.1 GCA_013043565.1 Gemmatimonadota bacterium
ACCGATGACTTCCGTACCGAAACGGGCTTTGTCTGGCGGACTGGGATCGTCCAGGTGAGCGGGAGGTTGAGGCCGAAGTTTTATCCCGATTCGGAGCTCTTTCGCCGGGTGGACGTCGAGCTTTTCAGCGGGCAGACGAAGGACCGACCGAGTGAGCAGTGGGAGACGTTCAATCAGGTTTTGGTGCATGCCATTATCCTGACGAACCTGAGCGTGAGAGGGGCATACTCTTACGCCACCGAGATCTTCCGTGACGAGAAGTTCGATACTGGGGGATTGACCCTGGCGGCCAGCGGCCAGCTGACGACGGACTTCTTCGCTTCTGTCTCCTTCCGAAGGTCGAACGCGATCTACTATTCCGCCGATCCCTACCAGGGGAAGAGCACAAGAGCCACGGCCGGGATGACCTATCAACCCTCGGACAGGATCCGGTCTGACTTCAACTTCACCTACGTTGACTTCAGCCGTGAGTCCGACGGGGAGAGAATATACGACTATCCCATATATTGGGGCCGGTTGACCTACCAGCTGAATCGGTACCTCTTTTTCCGCGGAATCGTGGAATACAACGAATATCGGCAGGAGCTTCTGACGGACTTTCTGGCTTCCTTCACTTACATACCGGGCACCGTGGTTCATGTGGGTTATGGATCTCTTCGCGACAGGACCCGTTGGATGCAGGGGCCGGGCTTTGAGCCTGGATCCTATGTCGACAGCGACGACTTCCTGGAGATGAAGCGGAGCTTCTTCTTCAAGATGTCCTACCTCTGGAGGAACTAGTCGGCGTCGTCCCGGTTGGAGGGGGTCCCCTTCACCGCCGTTCGCCGCCGCCCGACGGGTGCTCTATCGCCGGGCCGCCCCCACGGCCCTGGGTAGCAGCACCTGCTGGAAAAAAAGAGACACGGGGCTTGGAGAAAGCCCGGAGTGCATCCCTCCCACGTTTGCCAACATCACGAGGATAATGTCGGTGCCCTCAAGCCAATACATATAGGCGGTGAATCCGAGGGTACCACCGGAGTGACCGTATGCCGAGAAATCCTCATAAAACCCAACGGTCTTGGAGATCCCCTGCATGTACAGAGACCGGGGGTTGGCTCCTGCTGAAGGCGGGTAGTAGGTGAACACCTCCTCCCGCATGGCCGGGCCAAGCAGCTCGCCGTCCCGGATCGCCCGTGCCCATCGGACCAGGTCTTCGGCCGAGGACACGATCCCGCCGGCCGTCCATTCCGGCGACAGGTTCCCGGGGGTGGACTCAACCAAGTAGGGGCGGATTTCCGTGAACTCAGAATGGACTCCTGCAGATTCTCGGAATTCAGGGGTGGAGTAGTGGTAATGGTTCACATACCCCCCCGGCACCTCCTCGAAGGACTCAAGGAACGTATCCTCGAGGCCCAGCGGCTCCAGGAGCCTGCGGCGGATCTCGGAAGCAGCGTCGTTCCCGGTCACAGCTTCGATGATCAAACCCAAGAGGGTGTAGTTCGTATTCGAGTAGGAATATGAACCCCCAGGGATATTTGTGGCTGGGAGCAGGTCCTCCGTGCAATATGAGAGGGTTTCCGTCTTTCCCCATATATGGTCCAGGTCCAGCAGAGCGCCCCGGCCTCTGGGAATCCAATCTTCCTGGAACTCCCAGGTCGGGATTCCGCTCTGGTGGTTCAGGAGGTGGCGAAGGGTGGCGCTCCCGGTGTTGGGAATGTCCTGGACAACGGGTAGGTCCAGGTAGTCGAGCGGGGTCTTTTCGAGGTCGAGCCTCCCTTCCTCCACTAATTGTAAGATCACCCTGGCGACGAAGGTCTTGGTGATGCTCCCGACCCCGAAGCGATCGCTCGGGGAGAGGGGGGTCTGCCTCAGGACGTCCCTGTGGCCTGCTGTGCCGGTCCAGGCCAGCTCATCGCCGATTCCGATGGCGACCGAGAGGCCCGGGATGCCCATGGTGATTCCCTGGACCAGGGCGTCCTCGAGGACCGCGACCTCCCGGGGGGAGATTTCCTGGCCCGAGGCCCCGGGTCCGAAGAGGAGTACACCGGCGGTCATGCACCAGGCGGCCCGACCCGAGATGGAGAAAGGGAGGCGTCGGGGTGGGCAGCTTCGCGTCCGCGTCACCTGTCCCCACCGCCTGTTCTGACCGGAGTGGCTTCGCCCGAAACAAGAGGTTCCGTGATGTCCACCACCGTCCTGATGACCTCGGTCATGTAGTCGATATTCAGGAACTCGTAGTGATCGTTGGGCCGGTGGTAGTAGGGGTCATCGGTGCTCTGGGGAGAGGCCAGTGTGGTGGTGATGAACCCCTCGGCATGAAAGGCGGCGTTGTCGGAGGCCCTGAAGTAACGGATCTGGTGCTCCTCCGGCCCCACCAACGTGATCTCCGAATCCTGATCGACCGCTTCCAGGAAGATCTCGTCCAGGGTCGAGGCTTCCGGCCCGAGGTACATCAGGTTCCACGACCCATCGGCTGCGGGCTTTCCGATCATCTCGAAGTTGACCATACAAACGAGTTGATCTGGCTGGATGGGGAGGTTCGCGGCCAGGTGCCGTGCCCCGATCAGCCCTTTCTCTTCGGCCGTGAAGGTTGCGAAGATCAGAGATCGCTTGTTGGTGTGCGTCCGGGCGAAGTACTCCGCCAAGGCGATCACCGCGGTGGTCCCGGCAGCGTTGTCGTCCGCTCCGTTATAGATGTTGTCAGGGGCCTCCCCCCGGACTCCGAGATGATCGTGGTGGGCACCGAAAAGGATGTACTCCTCCTTGAGGTCGGGGTCCGTCCCCTCCACAAAGCCGACGATGTTCTGAAGTTCATAGGTCACGGGGGCGGCATCGGGATTCCTCCTTGGACGGTACTCGAAGGAGAATCTGTTCTTGAACCCTGGAAATTCGGGGAACTCGGAGAGCCCAGCTTCCCGGAACCGTTCCGCGATATAGTCCTCCGCCAATGCGATCTCCTCCGAGAATGCGTCTCGCCCTTTGAGGTCGTCGGAAGACAGGTACCGGATATGTGTGTCTACTGCTTCGGTGTGGATCTGGGTGGGTGGGCTGGCAGGCTCTGGCGCCGAACAGGAGACGGTTATGGCAAGCCCTATTGCTGCAATCCCCGACAGCAAAAGGCACTGAAGAGATCGTGTCCGCGCGGGCATGGGTCCTCCGAAGCAAGGGGCGTTGAGCGAGCAGGCCCCCATTCTAGGCTTGGGCCTCCATGAATACCAGCATCCTCTTCAGGGGGACCTTCGGCTCCAGCCCGCCCCTGGCCTCCCTCTCCTCCCACCGGGAAACCCTCCGGAAAATCCTTGCGTAGGGAAAAGGGTCCTTTCCCACCCCTCCAGGGATGCGAACATGAGCCGTCTGGGAGACAAACTGAGGAGTCGCGGAGTCCGTGTACGGCTCGCTTTTTGGGCGGGGATCGTGGCGGCGGTCGCAATCCTCGTCTTTTTGGCCCGCCACAGGCCCAGTTGGCCGTGGTTCTCCCTCGGCTTGCTGGCACTCCTGGGGGCCCTGGCCGTCCTCTCCATTCCCCAGGTCAGGAGGAGCCTGAATCTCTCGTGGTTTGGCGTCACTCTTCTCATGCTCGTGGGGGTTTCCTTCTTCGATCTCTACCTGTTCCACGTGGAGACCCATCGGCAGCGCAGCGAGCGTCTGGAGGTTCGAGGGGTCTATTTCGATCCGGATCATCGGCCCATTCGGGTGGGAGTGGGTTACCCGGACCTCGACGTGAGGTTGGAAGGGTCACCCTATCAGTTCGATCGATGGTCACTGGACCTTCGGAAGGTCGGTGCGGACGAGTACGTGATCGATCATCTGAACCAGGTGTCCATGGTGAGGCTTCCTGGGAGGGTGTGGTGGAAGCCGTGGAGTAGGAGCAGGAAGCCTGCACTCGGTGCGACGCTGGGTCGAGGAAGTTCCTCGATTCAGTCGGAGGTATACGGGGATCCAGGCCTCGGGATTCAGCTGACTCCAGAAGGGAAGCGAGGGACGTTGGTCTGGTCCGGGTTCCGGGCTGGGCTTTCTTCCCCGGACGTCTTTCTCGACCGACGCCTCTCCCGTCGTCTCTCCCAAGGGATTCCCCTCTCCGACCTGGGATGGGATTCCCTTCCGGATCGGGATCGGGCCCGGGAGCTGGTCCTGACCCTCACGAGGCCCGGGCGGGCCTTCGGGAGAGTGAGGATCTCCCTCCCGGAATACCGGTTGGTGGAACGAAGCAACGGGGAATCCCTCGGGCCCGACGGCCCGCCGTTGATCAGCGAGGGTGACACCGTCTGGGTGACCTCCCGTGGTAAGGTGTGGGCCTTTTCCACGGACCGTGTGCCCGGCGTATCTCGAGTCGCTGCCCCCATCGCCGTCCAGTTCGTCCGGCGCCCACGGCCCACGGGTTGGGCCCTTCCGTCCTCTGAAGCGTGTGGCGATGAGACCCACCGGTGTGCCGTGGTTTCCACCAAGGCCCTGCCTCCGCCCCAGGCACACTTCGACCTCGGGGGATTCGGCCTGGACACCGCCCGCTATTCCCTCCTGGCCCGGTTGGAGACCGATCGAGATGGGGTCCGGATTATCGGAGCCGATGAGGAAGCCCGGTTCGCGTACGGGGCCATGCAGGCAATTCCGGCCCTGCCCGCCTCTGACGACTACCCGGAAGCCGGAGTCCTGGTGAGGGTCAAGCGCGCTGCTGAAGGGCAGCAAAGCGCCGTCCTCATAACCGTATTCGGCCTGTTCGTCCTGATCGTCGGAGCTCTTGCCACGGTTTCGGGGGACGCGGCCATCTGGGAACGAAGGAAGGCCACCTCACCGAACATGTCGGCGGCGTGGGCCTTTGTGAACGTCTTTTTGATCTTCCTGGGCCTCAGGCTAGCCCTGGGATTGAGGGTTGCCTACTCCCCGCCTTTTTATGACCGGGCGGCGGCCACAGCCGTGGGCCTCTGGATCACGTTCGCTCTCATGCTGGTAGCCCTGGGCCGGTGGTCGACCTGGGCACCGTCTTTCTGGCGCCTGATACGGTGGCTGGAGCGGCCGGTCTCGAAGCTCTTCCTACCCGGAGTAAACGGATCGGGGGCCTCCAAAGGCCGACGCGGGATAGACGAGTTGGAGGGCGAGACTCCCGATTCAGAGCAGCTCAGAGATCGGAGGAAGGCGCGGCTCCGGACCGCCCTTGGCCTCATCCTCATGCTCGGGAGCATCGGACTTCTGTTGTGGCAGCGTCCGGAAACAGCCGCGAGTCTCGTCGTGGCCACCGCCGGCATCGGAGCCTGGTTGGCCATGGGGCTGGCGCGACGGCGGGTTTCCAGTGACGCCCGGGGCGAAAGGCCCTTGGATACCCTGACAACCGAGGATAGGAGGGAGAACCCGGCCCTGTCCCTGGCTTTCGCTGCCGGTGGATCCGTGGTTCTCGCCCTGGCCATTCACGCTCCGTGGATGGCTCTGGTCCCGGTGACGATCCTTCTCGGCCTCCTGGGCGCGAACCGGGTCCTCGGCCGTTGGAAAGCGTTCAGCTCTCCCGTCCGTTTGGGATGGGGTTTGTTCATGCTGGGGCTTGTCATCCTGGGGACTGGGATCTTTGCGTTCTTCCCTTGGCCAGGTCCGGGGTTGGGAGCGCTGAGCGGGATGGCGCTGGTCACCGTCTTCCTCCTTCGAAGACCGTGGGGCGAGGAGGACCGGAGCCTCATGGAGCGGAGCCATGCCGGGCTCGTCGCTGTTGGTCATGCCCTTTTCTCGGGAGTGGGGTGGGTAGGTGTTCTTTCAGTCCTCGTTATCCTGGTGTTCCTGAGCGCCCAGGCCATCCCGCCCTTCGTGAGATTCGCCCTCGTCTTCATCCTCTTCCTCCTGGCCATCCGAGCCGGGTTGGCCTGCCACCGGTTGCTGGAGCGGGGAGGAAGGAGGACCCAGGTTCAAGCCCTCGGTGTGCTGGTTATTCCTCTGGGTGTTCTGCTGGTCTTCATGCTATTCGATTTCGGTTTGGGGTTGGTGTTCTTCGTGCCCATGTTTCTCACCGTCCTCCTTTCTGCCCGGATCGACAGATTGCCCAAGGTCCTGGTGGGTGGATCGGTGGCTGTTGCCGCTACTATCGCCGTCTTCGCATGGTCGGTTCTGAATCCGTCTGTGGGGGGCCTGAGAGCCGCCCCGGACGTACCGACCTTCTCGGAAGAGTTCGGAAGCGTGGGGAACGCTTTTACCGACCTCCTCAGGTTCGCCGGGATGAGCGGACCGGTCACCCGGGCCTCCATCCGGAGCATTGCGGCGTCGGACCCGGAGCTCTTGGAGGAGGCCTTGGCTTTTGCCGGGCCGAGTGAAGCCCTTTTCGCAGCGGCGCCGTCCAGGGACCAGGTTTGGGGGGGAAGAGCCTATGCCGCCAGCGACCTCACTGGGACTGGCTTCGCCGGGACCGCAATCCTGGGCCGGGGGGTGCCAGCTGCGGTCTCCTATGCGGAGAACACCTACTCGGTCTATGTGCTCTCCGAACATGGGGCGTTGGGTGGAATCTGTGTCTTGATGGTCTACCTGGCCTTGTTGGTGGTGGTAGGCGCGTGGATATACCGGGTTCATGAGACCGTTCAGGACACCCGGGCGGGCTTGGCGGTGTTGGCCATGACCGTCGGGGGCGTCCTCTGGCTGACCCTTCCGGCCATCTATGTGGCTGCATCCAACCTGGCGCTGGTGCCACTCACCGGACAGAACATGCCCTTCCTGGGACTGAACTCCTGGGCGGACGTGGTCTTGGTCAGCGGCCTTTCCACCGGGATCGTGTTCGGGTTGGCGGCTTTGAAGGAGCCCGGCGCACCGGCGAAGGAAGCCGAAACCGGAGGGAGGGAGGGCCGGTGAAGACCATTGTCGGCCTCCTCCTGGCCACCACAGCGGGGTTGCTGGTATGGGTCGGTGTGGGGACCTACTCAGCCAGTACCGATGTGTCGGTCCGATCCGGTTTGGATTACGAGGTCTTCCTGGCCGCGGTGGACGACCTCCTGGCCGGGGCTGGGGACACGACCCTGCTCCGCTTCGACGAGGTCGAGGAGCGAATCTCCAGGCGACGGACCGTAACCTTCGACACCATCGCCATCCTCGCGGACGTGGAAGCCTTTCCTGCCTTCGATGAAGCGGGGTTCCTTTTCGACCAGGTCCAGTCCTACAATCGATTTCAGCGGGAACGCTTGGACTTGAGTACCGAGAACCCGGTCTGGTGGGACCGGCTCCGCTCTTTCAACCCGTCGATCTTCCGGTCCTATCGCAAACCCGATGGGGGAATCGGCCTGACCCGGGCACCAGCGGCTTGGAGTCTTCGGGTCCGCTCCCCTCTCGAGGGCGATTGGAGAGGGGAGGTCCGAGCCCGGGACGTGGTACGTGGGCTGGGACTCATGAGCCCTCGGGTGGATCTACCTCTGAGGAAGCCCGCCAGCCTCGTCGTCCCGGTGGACGGACACAGGCAACTCTGCGAGTTCGTGCCGAGCGCTCCGGACGTTCGAGTTTATTGCCTTTCGGAGGAGAGGATCGCCCAAGCCACCCTCCGCCTGGCGCGAGACGAACGGAGTCAGAGTTGGGCGGTGGCCGGGTGGGCGGACCTTTGGTTGGACGGCGATCGGGTCATGTCCGGGGACTCGACCCGGATCCAGGAGGGGTCCATTCTCCGTTTGGACCCTCTGGAACCGACGGTCTTCGGAGATCATTGGGAGGGGGTCCTGTCCAGCAAACAATGGATCAATGGCCGGATGCGCCGGCGGGTGGACCTGCCCCCGCCGCTGGATCTCTTTTCGGCTCTCGGGGCCGGTCCCGCCGGATCCGCGAGTCGGGTCCCGTCGGACGCTGCGGTGGAGTTGTCTGTTAGCTCGGACGCCAGCCTGGATCTCACCGAAGAACTCGACGAATACCTCAAATCCCGAGTGAACCTACCACTGGATTTCGGGATCATGGTCCTGGCTCGGATCCCCGACGGAGAGATCCTCGCGGTGGCGGAGGTCGGAGGGAGGAGGAACCGTGGTCGAAGCTCGCTCCTGGAGAGGGTCGCTCCTGGGTCGGCCGTGAAGCCACTTCTTGCCGCGGCGATCCTGAGCCAGCACCCGGATCTGGCCTCCTTGAAAATCCCGGCACGTTCCGGCCAGGTTTCGTCGGTTCTGGGCATGCCTCGAGTGGGGTCTCGTCGCCTCTTTACAACCTCCCTGAATTGCGCTCCTCCAAGAGAGGGGTGGGTTGATCTTCGGTACTACCTCCGGTGCTCCAACAACGAGTACGCCACTTCTCTGCTTGTTGCCGGGCTGGTGGATGGGGGCGTGCCCGGGTCCACATGGACCGGGGCCTCGGAGCTTTCCCTCATGGGGTCCCAGGTCCCGAGGACTATACTGCTGCGAAGCCCTCTGTCCGAAGGTTTGAGCGCTCTCTTTGACCTTCCAACCGATCCCGTCATCGCCGATACCCGAAGGCGAAGCCGAAGGGTTTGGGACGGGATCGGTTTTTCCGATGGAAGCCCGTTCCAGGTTCCGTTCGAACTCCTCCCGTCTGAATCCCGGCCGGCCCTCCTGGCTCCGGGGTCCCCGGAGGGGACGGATCTCAGCCTGCTTTATCGGTATGCATATGGAGCGTGGGAGAACCAGTGGACCCTCCTGGATCTGACGAACTCCTTTGCCCGGGTGGTTACCGACCGGAGAATCCAGATGAAGTTCTTCTCGGAGCCGGTGAACGGGGTGCCGCCAAATCCAGATGGAGCCCTCGGAGAGCCAGCCGGCGGGGCCGACCTCGGCCTATCCGGCCACCCTTGGTATCCGGAGTTCATGGCCGGATTGAGGGCCGTGGGTGTGGACGGCACGGCCCGGGGACTCCGATCGGCTTGGGTAGACGCGGGTTTGCCTCGATCCCTGATGGCAAAAACGGGGACGCTCAATGAACCAGGAGAGGCGACACCCAGCGATGACCTCTTCGCTAAGTCCCTTCTGTTCGCCGTGGGGGAGGCGGGCGATGCGCCGGGATCCCCCCTTCGCTGTGGGATGGTAGGCGGTTTGTACCTGCGTTTCTCCCAAGGGCCTGAAACCGGCAACCTGCCGAGTTACCAGGTCGAGTTTGCCACGCGCCGCCTGGGGCGGTTCCTCCAGGAGTACTGGGAGGAGTTCGGCGCCTGCCCCGGGGAGGGTGGTTGAGGGGTCCGGACCAGAAGCATGCACTCGGATCCGGCCTCTGGTCCAGGCGGGGGTCCATGGCGTAATCTATCGGATTGTCTTGCTCGATTTCCCCCGTTGGAGGACTCCAAATGCTCAGGCCTACATCTCTCTTCACCGCTGGTGTTCTGGCACTGGCGTCACTCCTTGCCGCGCCGATCACCCCGGCAGCCGGCCAGGAAGATCCGGTGGTTCAGAAGATCATCGAGCTGGGAACCACGGATAACCAGGTCATGAAGTGGGCGGATTATGCCACAAACCGTTTTGGAGGCCGAATCACCGGCTCCGACGCCTACCTGAACGCAGCGGAGTGGGCGCTGTGGCAGTTCGAAGAGTGGGGCCTGGAAGCCTACTTCGATGAGGTCGGAGAGGTGGATGTCGGGTTCAATCGCGGTCCGTGGTTCGGGAAAATGGTGGTTCCGGAGGAGAAGGCTCTGTACTTCGGGACGCCGTCCTTCACGGCAGGGACACAGGGAGTCCAGAGGGGTCCGGTTGTGATCCTCGAGGCCGATCCCTTCTCGATCCCCGGCCGCCGTCCCAGCCCGGAGGATGTCGAAGCGAAGCGGTTGGCTGTCGAAGAGGCCATCGCGGAAGTTCAAGCCGACCCGGCCAAGTTCGATGGCGCCTGGGTTCTCATCGCAGGGGAGAGTTCGGGCTTCGGGAGGGACGGTAGGCGGAACACACCGGAATACTCCGATTCCCAACTAATGCCGCCGCTCACCCAAACGTTGAAGGAGGCGGGGGCCTTGGGGACCATCCAGAGTGGATCACTCCCGCTCAAAATCCTCGACGGTCACGTTGTGTCGTGGGATCATCTCCCTGAACTCCCGGACATCAAGCTCGTCGACACTCAATACAACGAAATCAAAGCGATGGTGGAGGGTGGGACGTCCGTCGAGCTGGAATTCGACGTCCGTAACTGGTTCAAGATGGGCCCGGTCCCTTATCACAACATCGTGGGGGTCATTCCCGGGACGACCTACCCGGATGAATACGTGATTTTAGGTGGGCACTTCGACTCTTTCGACGGTGGCACTGGGGGTGTGGATGACGGATCCGGGTTCTCTCCCGGGATGGAAGCCGTGCGACTCATCAAGGCAGCCGGGGGGGCTCCGAAGCGATCCATCGCAATGGTGTTGTTCGCCGCGGAAGAGATCGGGCTGGTGGGCTCCCAGGACTTCTTGGCCGACCATCCGGACATGCACGACAAAATCGTGACCATGATCAACCGTGACGGCAGCCCGAGCGCCATCACGGGGGCCGTGGTACCGCCGGCATGGGAGGAGGATCTGAGGGAAATCTCCGCACCGTTGGCGGATCTGAACCCGACGTGGCCCTTCGAGCTCAGCGTCAACCACTATCCCAGCCTCAAACCCGTGAACCCTGGCGGGACCGACGCTTCTTCATTCTCCATGATGGGCATTCCGACCTTCCGCTTCCGCACGGAAACCGATTACTCGTACGGTCGGGCTTGGCACACTCTCTACGACACCTACAGCGAGCTGGTCCCGTACACCGATCATCAAAGACACTCAGCGTTGGCCACGGCCGTCGTCGCGTACGGGATCGCCAACCTCGATGAGCCCCTCCCCAGGGAAGGGAACTACCTACCCGACGGACTCTTCGCCGACATCACCACCACCTCCGGGGCCAGGGTGATCGCCAGCTTGGACTACGAGAACGCGCCCCTCCAGGCGGCCTATTTCATCCGTTTGGCGGAAGGAAGCGGAGCGCAGGCCGGAGGGGGTGGGCGGGGCCGAATGGGCCCTCCGCTGGGTCAGGTCGAGGAGGTGGCGGAAGGAATGATCAACGCGGTCATCGACGCCGAGTCTAGGTGGCCTCTGGTGGAGCGGGACCTTCCTCTGACTCCCAACCCTTCGGTTAAGCATGATCGACGAGGGGTGCTGGGTTTGTCAGGCGCCAACACCTTCTACATCACCATGGGTGAGAACGCGGAGTTGGACAGCAGGTTCACGGCCCTTGGCCACGTCGTGGCCGGTGCACATACTCTTGGTGACTTCTCGGTGGGGGATCGGATTCGCTCCATCAGGATTCTGAGGTCCGGAAAAGCTGCCCGGGCTTTCGCCACCGATGAAGCAACTTTCCGAAGGCTCCTCAGGGACCGGTGAGAATACAGAATGAAGATCCTGATCGCTGAAGACGAAGGCGTTTCCAGGGTGGTCCTGGCTACCAAGCTCCGGGAAATGGGGCACGAGGTAAGGGAGACCATGGACGGCACGGAAGCCTGGTCGGTTTTCCAGGAGGAACGGCCACGGATCGTCATCACGGATTGGATGATGCCGGGATTCGACGGTGGGGAACTGTCGGAACGGGTACGAGGCGAGGTGGACCGGCCTTACACCTACATCATCGTCCTGACCTCCCTGAGTGGTAAGGGAAGTTATCTGGAGGCCATGGACGCTGGGGCCGACGACTTCCTGACCAAACCGGTGGATATGGATGAGCTGACTGCCCGGCTCCGGGTGGCCGAGCGAGTGTTGGCCCTCGAGACCGAGGTCCAACTCATGTCAAGACTCCTCCCCATTTGCATGTACTGCAAGAAAATCCGAGACCGGGACGCTTCATGGGAGGAGCAGTCCAGCTGGCAGAACCTGGAGGAGTACGTGGCCCGGAACGACGACATCCAGCTCTCCCACGGGGTCTGCAAGGACTGTTTCGACAAGAACGTCGGTTAGGGGGGGCGGGGGTCCGGGTCAACGGGCAGTACCCCCGTGGCCGTCGCTTGACACTACTTGGAAGGGACCTAAGATACTCGCGATCCGATGCACCAAAGCACCCCGAGAGGTGGACGTCGCGAGGAGATAATCATCGACAGTCTGGGTCGAAAAATCGCTGAATTCGGGCTCGAGATCGGAGCCATCAAGCTCAATCCTGACAACCCGTTCCAATGGGCCTCCGGGTACCGGATGCCTATCTATAACGACAACCGGATGTTCCTCTTCCACCCCGAAATGCGCAGGACCATAGCTCGGGGACTGGCGGACATCATTGAAGACCGTGGGATCGACCCTGAGGTGGTTGCAGGGACTGCGACGGCGGGGATTCCCCACGGGGCTCTTTTGGCGGACCTCCTGTCTCTCCCGTACATCTACATCCGTGACAAGCCCAAGGGACACGGGCTGAAGAACCGGATCGAAGGGTTGGATGCCGACTCGGACCTGGAGGGCCGGTCGGTGGTCGTCATCGAAGACCTGATCTCCACCGGCGGTAGCTCCGCCAGGGCGGTGGAAGCAGTTCGGGAAGCCGACGGCAGCTGTGACTGGTGTCTTTCCATCTTCGGCTATGGGCTCGAAAAGGCGGCGGAACAGTTCGAAAACCTCGATCCTCCCTGTAGCTTCGCCTCACTCCTCACCTTTCCGGTATTGCTGGAAAGGGCCGAAGCTGGAGGTTTCCTCTCCAGCGACCAGATAGCCCTTTTGGCCGATTGGCGGGTAGATCCGTTTGGATGGGGTGAAAAGAACGGGTTTCCGAAGGCCAAGTAGTCGGGGCGAGTGGTTTGTAGCCGAGGTGGGCAGCCCAGGGGCCACGTACCGGAGATGAAAGGAAAGAGTGGGTGAATCATCTTACCCCTCATGAAACAGCAGCCAGGGACAAGATCTGCCTTCCCCTCGATGGTCTCCACTCCCTCGAGCAGGTCAGGGAACTGGTGGAGGAGCTGAGCCCGTTCGTAGGCCGTTTTAAGGTCGGAAAGGAATCGTTCACCCGATTCGGGCCCGAGATTGTAGGGTTGGTTCGTGATCACGGATCGGGGGTTTTTCTGGACCTGAAGTACCATGACATCCCCAATACCGTGAAGGGGGCTGCCAGGGCGGCGACGGAGATGGGGGTGACCATGCTGAACGTGCATGCTTCCGGAGGGGTCGCGATGATGGAGGCTGCCAGGGAGGGAGTCGAGGCTGCTTCTACGGACGGGGGGTTCCGGCCCCACGTGATCGCCGTGACGGTCCTCACCAGCATAGACGAGTCGATCCTGAACGGGGAATGTGGGGTGCCTGGTTCCGTCGAGAAGCAGGTCCTGCATCTGGCGAAGCTCACCGACTCCGCGGGCCTGGACGGGATCGTGTGTTCCGCCGCTGACCTGGGTGCTCTCAAGGGCCGGCTCAGACCCGAGTTTCTTTTTGTCACCCCCGGGATCAAGGGGACCACCACCCCGGCCGGGGCGGATCAAAAGAGAGTTCTGTCTCCGGGAAGGGCGGTCGCGGCCGGATCTTCCGTCCTGGTCGTGGGGAGGGCCATCACGGGCGCTCCCGATCGGAGGGCTGCGGCAAGGGAGGTTCTCCAGGACATCGCTGCCGTTCTTTGAGGGCGCTCTGGCCTTCTGAGTACGCCGGCATGCTTTGTGAACTTCTTTGGTGCTTGATTTGAACGCCGTCTTTAAGAAAGAGCTGCATGTATAACCTTCTCGGGAAAGAGATCAGGGGCCGTTTCGGATTTCCGTCGGGAGTCATAACGACAAATAGTGACGTGGCCCGTTGGATGTTCGATCACGTACCCCAATTCGGGTTTTATCAGGGGAAGAGCACCACCATCGAGCCTCGGGCTGGTAACCGGGAGGACATTCTGGCCCAGCCCACCCCCGACTCCCTATGGAACGCCGTTGGCTACACGAACCCGGGCCTCGCCGCCACAATCGAAGGGTTCAAGGACTTACGGGACGCCACCCCCTCCGACGTGTTCCTGATGGCCCAGATCGGCGAGAGCAATGAAGAGACGTTCGCTCACTGCGTCGCCGAGTTCGAAGCTGCTGGAGATATCGCCGACGGCTACGAAGTGAACGTTTCGTGCCCCCATGCGGACAAAGGCGGGATCCTCATCGGCTCCGACCCAGACAGTGTTCGGAGCATCACCGCCGCGACTCGGAAGGCCACCAAGAAGCCGATCATCGTCAAGCTCAACGCCGGGGTATGCGGTCTGGAGGAGATCGCGGTTGCGGCTGCTGAAGGGGGCGCCGACGCCCTTTCGGCGATCAACACCATCGGTGGGCCGAACCCAGAGCTCAGCAACCAGTTCGGAGGTCTATCAGGGGCTGCCATCTTCCCGACGACAGTGGACGCCATCGCCCGCCTTCGGAAGGTGGTCTCTCTCCCCATCATCGCCATGGGGGGAATCCGGGGGGCCGGTGACATCAGGCAATTGGAGGCCATCGATCCGAACCTCTTTTATGCCATCGGGACGGCCCTGGGGGGTCTGACCTCCCACGAGATCCAGGAGTACTTCGAGGTCCTGGTCAAGGACCTGGCGGACGGGACGGATTACGCCGCGGCGATGACCATGAACCGGATGCTCATGGACTACCATCCCTTCGTGGTGTCGGAGATCGACGTCTATACCGACACGGTGAAGGTGATCAAGTTCCACGAGCGTCTGGATGCCGACGTCGACGTGGGCCAGTTCGTGTTCTTCAAAGTCGGGAATACGGACTCCAAGCCCTTCTCGGTGGCTTCGAACAAAGACCGCCTGGAGCTCCTTGTCCGGGGCGTGGGGCCCATGACCAACCGGGCTTGCCAGCTCAACGTGAACGACGTCGTTCGCGTGAGGGGCCCCTATGGGCAGCGATTCAGCCTTCCTCATGACCGCCCCGTCGTGTTGGCGGGCGCCGGTGTCGGAATCGCTCCAATCCACCATGCGGCACAGATCCATCCCGGGCCGAAACGGATCTTCATCGGAGCGGTGACCGCCAAGGAGCTCGTCTACCTCGACTCCTTTCGGCAGTTGGGGGAAACCTCGGTGTCCACGGATGACGGATCAGAAGGTTTCCAGGGCTACATCGCTCAGCTGGTCGAGAAGGCCCTGGCCGAGGAGGGTCTGGAGGATCCCGTCTTCTTGAACTGCGGCCCCGAGCCGGCCATGCGGGCTCTCGATGAAGTGCAACGGAAGTATGCTCCGCCTGAAGACATCTACCATGTAGTGGAGCGCTACACCAGCTGCGGCATCGGGATTTGTGGGAAATGCTCCATCGAGTCGGGTGAGCGGACCTGCGTGGACGGGCCCGTCCACAGCGCGGCCACCTTTTCACCCGGCGTCTCACACCGAGACCTGACCGGGAAGAAGATTCGCTACGACTGAGCGGTTCTCGGTGGGGAGAAAGGGTCGGCCCCCTGAATCCCCCTCGCTCCTCCGCTTCGCTACGCCCGCCGTGTCCGTGCGGCCCCGGCGGCCGAGAGTCGCAGCGGGGGGTGTCCGGGGCGCGATCTCAGGGCGCGAGCTCGGGGCGCGATCTCTGGGGGCGAGTCTCCTCAGCC
>JABDNZ010000251.1 GCA_013043565.1 Gemmatimonadota bacterium
GGCCGGGAATTCCCCTCCAGGAGCTCCGACAGGTCGTACCAGGAAGTTCCGGACCAAAGGTGGCAGAAGCCCTCCTCCAAGACCTGGCTTACAAAGAAGAAGCGGTCATCCAGGGTGGGGTCGCCGCTTTGGCGTCCTTCCATCCCACCCTCTCCGCCCGCCAGGAAGAAGTCCGGGAATCCCTGCGGGGTCTGCTGGCCGAGGCGGCCCTCGCGCCTCCAAACCTCAAGGAGCTGGGGGAAGCTTTGGGGCCCACCGAGGGCCTGGAACCCATCCTCCGACTGATGGAGAACCAAGGGGAAGTCATCAACTTGGACGGCGATTTCTTCTTCGACAAAGGGGAAATTCACGCCGCGGCATCGTCCGTGATTGCAGCTCTTGGAGGCCGACGGGACCTCGGTCCGGCGGATTTCCGGGAGGTTCTCCCAGTGACTCGGCGGCATCTCCTTCCCATCCTCAGGCACTTCGACCTCGTGGGAGTCACGACTCGCCTGGGAGACAGCCGAGAGGTTGCCGCGTCCCTTCCTCAGGGTTGGGGAACTTCCGCCGGGGGAACAAAGTAGGGAATAGAGTGCGGAACACCTGAAGATTTCCTGCTTGCAATTGGAAACCTGGGAAAGTACTTTGTTGATGAGGTAGTAGGTCTCGCATTCCCTTGATATTGGAGGGCTATCGTTCCACAGCTACAGCACAGCAGACTGTGCGGAGGTTTGAATGAGACGCCATAGTTGCGTTCTCTTCCTCCTCCTCTCCATTCTCGGCCTCACAACTTCGGCCTCCGCCCAGGCGGTGGGGTCAGATGGGAAGCAGGATTCCGGGTTTATCCTGGAGCAGAACTACCCGAACCCTTTCAACCCTGAGACGAAGATCCCGTTCGTGCTCTTTGAGGATCTGTTTGTCGATGGGAAGCCTGTGGTGGTTTCGGTTCGGATCTTCAATGTTCTGCAACAGTTCATCACCGCGCCCACTGCATTGAACCATCCCAATGGGGAAGGAGTCCGGGTCCTCAACCTGGAGTACCCATTCCCCGGAAAGTTCGAAGCGTATTGGGACGGCCGGGATGAACGCGGAAGGCAGGTCGCATCCGGAGTGTACTTCGTGCAACTCACGGTGAATGGAAAGACTCAGTTCCAGAGGATGTACGTCACCAAGTGACTTTCGATCTTCCGGCGCTGAGTCGGAGGAGAAACAAGAGACATGGAAAACTTAGGGGCACCCATTCAAGGGTGCCCCTAAGTTTATATGCATCAATGGATTAGATTTACTTATCTCGGAGCGTAGATGAAACGACCACAACTCTCGCAGGTCTCCACGCCCTGGTTCTGGTCGCCTACCCTCGAGGTGGGAATGGACACGAAGCAGCCGTAGCAAACCCCGCCGATCACCGGGACCACCATTCGGCCCAAAGTGGGGAACCCCCGCTCGCAACGAAGTTGAATCGCCGGATCCAGTCCCTCCTTGAGCTCCTCGATCTTCTCATCGAGTGCTTCGGCGGCGGTCCGTGGATCTATGTTGAAGTGTTTTTCCTGAACCGAATCGAACCCGGGCTCTTCCAGCAAGGCGGTCTTCTGGAGATATAGGTCCTGGATCTCCAAAAGGAGCATGAGCTGTGGGTTCATTGTTTACTGCGCTTTTTCTTCCAACAGCTTCAAAAATTCTTCAGGAGAAGAGATGCTCTGCAGTTGCTCGGGAACCTCAGGGTCTTTTGCGAACTGGGCAATTTTCCCCAGCACTGGTAGATACTGGTTCGAGACCTCCAACGGGGGTGCCACGATCAGGAAGAAGTTGAAGACAGGATTCCCATCGATGGCCTTGAAGTCCACTCCCGCCGGCTTTCGCCCGTAGGCCAGCCGTAGGCGGTTGACCACCAGGGACCGGCAGTGGGGGATGGCGATCCCTTTTCCTATCCCGGTTGAACCCAGGTTTTCCCTTCGTTTTAATGTCTTGAAAAGAATGGCTTCGGACTTCTCATCCATTCCGAGAAGTCCGATCAGTTCTTTCAGAATCTCGTCCTTGCTTTCCGACTCTATCTCCAGGTTCACGACGTCGGGCGTGAACAACTCTCTCAGTTTCATCCGGTAGCCTCCCTTGTGCTCGCTGCCGGCGCCGGCTCGACTGGCGTTTTATGGATTCGGGGCATGCCCCGTAGCCCTCACATGCTAAGCGATTCCGGCCTCGGGAGCCAGATTCACGACGTAAGGCCTTTGGCACCCGGTGGCCCCACCTTAGGTTCTACCCATGACTGATACCTTTATCTCCATCTTCGACCAGGACCGGGTCCCCCTCTTCCTGGCTCCCCAAGCCGGAGTCAGTGAGAGCCCATTCCGCCGCCTGTGCCGTGAATTTGGGGCCGATGTCGTGGTCAGTGAGTTCGTGAGTGCGGCCGGTATCTGTCGGGGAAATGAGAAGACAAAGGCCTACCTCAGATTCCACGACGACGAGCGACCCATCGGGATTCAGATCTTCGGATCGGAACCAGAAGTGATGGCAGACGCAGCAGCATACGTAACCGAGGCGTATTCTCCCGACTTCGTGGATATCAATTTCGGGTGCCCGGTAAAGAAGGTGGTGAAGAAGAACGGTGGGTCAGGCTGCCTCAGGGACCTCAAGCTCGTGGAGGACATTACCCGGGCCGTGGTCGATGCCACTTCTTTGCCCGTGAGTGCCAAAACCCGGAGCGGCTTCGACGAAGCCACCAGGGATCCCGTGGGAATCGGACGCCGGATTCAGGACGCTGGAGCGATTGCAATCACCCTTCACCCCCGGACTCGGGCGAACATGTATGGTGGCGAAGCTAGATGGTCCGAGATCGGG
>JABDNZ010000253.1 GCA_013043565.1 Gemmatimonadota bacterium
TTCCAGAGCTACACCGTCCCCCCCACGATCTATCGCTACGACCTGGCTTCGGGCGAATCGTCGGTCTACCGGGAAACCCAGATCGACATGGATGCGGCGGAGTACGAGACCGTCCAGGTTTTCTACAACAGTGCAGACGGTACCCGTATCCCCATGTTTCTGACCTACAAGGCGGGAATGGAGCAGAACGGCGAGAACCCGACACTCCTCTACGGATACGGTGGATTCAACAGCTCCCAGACTCCTTCTTTCCGGGTTGACCGCCTGGTTTGGCTCGAGATGGGGGGGATCTTCGCCCACGCGAACCTCAGAGGAGGCGGGGAGTACGGCGAGGAATGGCACCTGGCGGGGACAAAAACCAGGAAACAGAACGTCTTTGACGACTTTATCGCCGCCGCCGAGTACCTCATCGAGGAGGGGTATACTTCCACGCCCCGGTTGGCTATTCAGGGTGGGAGCAACGGCGGGCTGCTAGTGGGGGCGGTCATGACGCAGAGGCCGGAGCTGTTCGGCGCGGCCCTGCCTGCCGTCGGCGTTTTGGACATGCTCCGGTACCACACGGCAAGCCTGAACGCCCGGCAGTGGTCCAGTGACTATGGCCTCAGCGAGAATGAAGAGGATTTTCGGGCCCTGTACGCCTATTCGCCGGTTCACAACGTGGAAGAAGGAGTGTGCTACCCGCCGACCCTCGTGACGACGGCGCATCGCGACGATCGTGTCGTTCCCTGGAACAGCTTCAAGTTTGCGGCGGCCCTCCAACACGGTCAGGGCTGTGACAACCCCATCCTCATGCGGGTGGAGACGCGGGCGGGCCACGGCGCCGGGAAACCGACCTGGATGCGGATCGAAGAGGTGGCGGACGCCTGGGCTTTCCTGAGATGGTCTCTCGAGTTCTAAGATCATGAAAGACTTGGACTTTCGAGAAAGGAACCGGATGGAGGTCCGAGACGCCATCAGGGCCGCGATAGGAGGTTGAAGTGTCCAAGTGCAGAGTCACACTCGGTTTAGCCGTCGGCGCCGGCCTGATCGGATGCGCCGAAGGTCCCGATCCTCCGGTCCATGAGATACGGGACAGCGCCGGCGCCGAAATCGTCGAAAACGCCCGGCCTCTCTGGAGGCCTGAGGAGGTTTGGAGTTTCGGCACCGCCCCGATGGTGCGCATTGGGGTCATGGATGGCGATCGAGCCTACCAGTTCGACCAGGTGGTCGGTGCCCTCAGATTGGTCGATGGGACCATTGTCGTGGCGGACCTCGGCACCCGGGAAGTGCGGTTTTTCGACCCCCAGGGCACAATGGTCAGCCGCTTCGGAGGACCCGGTGAAGGCCCCGGCGAGTTTCAGGGCCCCACGGCCATCGGAAAGGGACTGGATGATCGCATATGGTTGTACGACTTCATGTTACGGCGAATCACCTGGCTGACTGCGACTGGTGAGTTGGACGGCCTCACGACCCTGGGACCGGAACCACCCATGCTACACCCCATCGGGGTTCTGGCCGATGGGGGTTTTCTGCTGAAGCAGCTCTGGGGTGCCACCCAGGTCGCGGAGGCTACCGAAACGGGACTTCGGCGGGACCCGGTGGCTTTTGTAGTGTTCGACGTCGATGGAATCCTGGTCGACACCCTCGGCCTCCTACCCGGTCGGGAGGTCCTCCTTACGGATGAGGGGGGCCGAGGAGTCATGAACACGCCACCGTTCGCGAAGAACTCGGTGGGCGCCGTCTGGGGGGAAGACGTGGTGGTCGGGGCCACGGAGGCCATGGACCTGGCGGTCATGGGGCCCGAATGGAGGACGAAGCGAAAAATAAGGATCCCCGGACTGGACCTCACCCTGACCCGGGAGCACCGGGAAGCCTACGTTTCCCATAGGCTCGAGGAGGTACCGGAGGAGGATCGCCCCGGAGAGCGAGCCCGGCTGGAATCCATGCCATTTCCGGAAACCCGTCCGGCTTTTGGAGACCTCCTCGCAGACGAAGTGGGGAACCTCTGGGTCGCGGAGGCGGTTCTGGTACCGAAGACCCCGAAAGAGTGGAAGGTCTTCGATGGTTCCGGGAGGTGGCTGGGGGTGGTGGCTGCTCCGGACCGCTTCTTCCCCTACGCCGTCGGTGACGATTGGGCCCTGGGCGTGGAGCTGGACGAAATGGACGTGGAATACGTGGTCCTCTATCCTCTCGTGAAAGGGGCGGCCGGTGCCTGAGGTTCGATCTGCCCATGACGTTTTTCTGAGGCGCAGGGAGTTTCTCAAGAGGTTGGGGATCGGGGTCGCCGGGCTTTCCCTTCCCGGGCTTTCGACGGTGGCCTGCGATTCCCGTGGCCGGGCGGTGAGGGGCGGGCTTCAAGGAGGGGCTCCACCCAACTTCGTCTTCTTTCTCATCGACGATCTGGGTTGGAAGGATATTGGCGCTTTCGGAAGCACCTTCCACCTGACCCCCAACATCGATCGGCTGGCCGCTTCCGGAATGCGCTTCACCGACGCTTACGCCGCCAGCCCCGTCTGCTCTCCGACACGGGCCAGCATCATGACCGGCCGACACCCGGCGCGCCTGGACATTACCGACTGGATCGGGGGTAGCCAGCGTGGAGAGCTTCTACCCGCCGAGTACGAAGATCACCTTCCGCCGGAGGAGGTGACGCTGGGCGAGTTGTTGGGCGATGAGGGGTACGCAACAGGGTACTTTGGGAAGTGGCACCTGGGGGACGTTCCCCACTATCCAGAGAGTCAGGGGTTTGACGTGAACGTCGGCGGGACCGCCGCAGGTCAGCCGGCTTCCTACTTCTTTCCCTACAAAGCTCGAGAGGGCAGGAGCCCTTTCTGGGATGTCCCCGGCCTCGAGGATGGAGAGGAAGGTGAGTACCTCACGGACCGCCTCACGGACGAAGCGCTGGCTTTCCTGGCCACGCACCAGGAAGATCCCTTCCTTCTCTATTTGTCCCACTTCGCGGTCCATACCCCGATTCAATCGAAGGATGAACTGACAGCGCGTTACGAGGCCCGGCGGGACTCTCTTGCATCAGGGGAGGGCTCGAGCCAGGAGTCGGAGCATGGCCGAGCCCAAACCCGATTGGTTCAGGACCACCCGGCCTATGCCGGGATGGTGCAGAGCGTGGATGAAAGTGTGGGTCGGGTGCTGGATCGGTTGGAGGAGTTGGGGCTGGCCGAAAACACGGTGGTGATCTTCATGTCGGACAATGGGGGACTCAGCACCGTGGCAGGGGATCGGATCGGACCCACCGCCAACGTTCCCCTCCGGGCGGGCAAGGGATGGCTGTACGAGGGTGGGATCCGGGTCCCCATGATCGTCAGTTGGCCCGGAAGGATCGAGGCCGGGAGTGTGACCGGGGTGCCCGTGCAAAGCACGGACTTTTTCCCCACAATGATGGAGATGGCCGGAATCTCGGTTGCGCCCAACGGGCCCCTGGACGGTTCCAGCCTGGTGCCGCTGCTTACGGCTTCGGGGGAAATCCAGAGGGATGCCCTTTACTGGCACTTTCCCCACTACCACGGTTCGGGGAACCGGCCTTCCGGAGCCATCCGCCAGGGCCGATGGAAACTGGTGGAGTGGTTCGAGGATGGGGAAGTGGAGCTCTACGACCTGGAATCGGATCTTCCGGAGCGGGTGGACGTATCGGGGAGTGAGCCGGACCGGGTGGCTGAGCTTTTGGAAAAACTGAGGGCGTGGCGAGACGCCGTTGGCGCGAATATGCCCCGATTGGACACGGGGGCGAGAGAGGAGGAGACGTCGTGACGAATCGAGACCGCCGGCCCCTGAATGGAGGATCGGTGGCGGATCAGGGCGATGCCATGGACCGGCGGGATTTTGTTCGGGTCCTGGGCCTTGGGGCCGCCGCCCTGACCGTTGGATCCGTGGAAGGGTGTGGCAGGGGATCCGCGGCGCCACCCAACGTGGTCTTCATCATGGCCGATGATCTGGGCTATGGAGAAGTAGGCGCCTACGGCCAGGACAAGATCCGGACCCCCTCCATCGACCGGATAGCAAACGAGGGCATGCGTTTTACCCAGCACTATTCGGGAAGCCCTGTGTGCGCCCCCTCCCGCTGTGTCCTCCTTACGGGCCTCCACACGGGCCACGCCTACATCCGGGACAACGACGAAATGAACGAGCGGGGCGACGTGTGGCGTGATCCCGATCTGGAAGGACAACGCCCTCTCTTGGCCGGGACCTACACCCTGGGCACCCTCTTTCAAAACGCGGGATACGTCACCGGCGCCATCGGAAAGTGGGGGTTGGGGGGACCCGGAAGCTCCGGAGCGCCGAACCAGCAAGGATTCGATCACTGGTACGGATACCTCTGCCAACGGGTGGCCCACAACTATTACCCGACCCATCTCTGGCGGAACGAGGAAAAGGACCTCCTGGAGGGAAATGAGTATTTCTACCCCCACCAGCGCCTTCCCGAAGAAGCCGATCCCAACGATCCGGCGAGTTATGCTGCCTATTCGGGCGGGGACTACTCCATGGATCATATGGCCGAGGAGGCCCGGGGGTTCATCCGAAACCATGCGCACGAGCCGTTCTTCCTGTACCTGCCTTTCCCGGTTCCCCACGCGGCGCTTCAGGTCCCGGACGACTCGTTGGACGAGTACGCGGATGCCTTCCCCGAAACCCCGTATCCAGGGGATAGAGGGTACCTTCCCCATCCGAAACCCAGGGCAGCGTACGCAGCCATGGTGACCCGGATGGACAAGGAGATCGGATCCATCTTGGACCTGCTGGACGAGCTGGATCTGACGGAGAATACACTCATCCTTTTCACATCCGACAACGGGCCCACGTTCAACGGCGGGACCGACTCGGAGTTCTTCGGGAGTGCTGCGGGCTTCCGGGGGCTGAAAACGGAATTGTATGAGGGTGGCATCCGAGTCCCGCTGGTGGCTCGCTGGCCCGGGAGGATCCCGGCCGGCTCCTCATCCGAGTTGCCTTCGGCGTTTTGGGATTTCCTGCCGACTTTCGCCGAGCTCACGGGTCAGAGTCTCCCGGTATCGACGGACGGTGTCTCCCTCCTTCCCACTCTCGAAGGAAGGGGAGGGGAACAGAGTGGAAGAGAGTACCTCTACTGGGAGTTCCAAGGCTGGCAGGCGGTTCGCCTCGGGAGATGGAAGGCCTACCGTCGGGCCTCCGATGGGCATTTCGAGCTCTACGACCTGGATGCCGACCGGGGTGAAACCTCCGACGTCGCCTCGGCGTTTCCTGACGTTAGGGCCCGGATTACCGAGATCATGGCCGACGCCAGGACCGAGTCGGAGCTGTTTCCCCTTCTTCGGGGTTAGAGGAGGACGATGTCCGCGAATCGATTGCCCGAGCTCCGATGGATCCTGATTCCGGCGACTGTCACGCTCCTGGGCGTGGCGGCATGCTCAGGCTCCTCCACATCCCCGGCGGACGCACCGGAAGGGCACACGGTTCGGGTCGGTGGGGCGAACCACGCTCCGGGCTTGAACAACCCGACAGTCCAGTGCACCCAATGCCATGGCGCAGACCTGCGCGGCGGGAGCTCTGGACAGCCATCTTGTTTCACTTGCCACGGTCAAAAATGGTAATACTTCGCTTGCACCGTCTGTCATTGTCCCTTGCCCTTCTGGTCTTGGTGAGCTGCACCGGCCAGGTCCCGGAAGGACGGTTTTTGGTTGTGGATTGTGACGGATGCCAATGGTACAGAGGGAACACCCATTCCCACACCACCGAGAGTGATGGTGACTCCTCTCCCGAGTACGTGGCTCGATGGTACAAGGACCACGGGTATGATTTCCTGATCTTGTCGGATCACAACACTCTCACGGACCCGGCGACGATCGACCACCTCAATGGGGACGGATTTCTCCTGGTTCCGGGAGAGGAGGTCACGTCCTCGTTCGAGGAGAAGGCCGTCCATGTCAATGGGCTGAACCTCCGCGAACTGGTGAATCCCCGAAGGGACACGACCCTGGTCGGAACGATCCAAGCCAACGTCGATGCGGTGAGGGAGAGCTCGGGGGTGCCGCACATCAATCACCCCAACTACCTATGGTCCATGAGTGCTCAGGACCTGGCACAGGTAGAGGATTACCGTCTCCTCGAGATCTTCAACGGGCATCCCTCTGTCCACAACCATGGCGGGGGTGAGAGTCCCGGAATGGAGGAGGTCTGGGACATCCTCCTGACCCAAGGGAGGCGTATTTTCGGAATCGCCGTGGATGACGCCCATCACTACCAGGGCGAGTTCGGACCGGAGCGGGTCAACCCGGGCCGGGGATGGGTGGTGGTGAAAGCTCCCGATCTGACGGCTGCGGCTCTCATGGAAGGGCTGGAGGCTGGCCGCTTCTATGCCTCCACCGGGGTGGAGCTGGAGGACATCGTCGTGGCCGGGAGCCGCCTGGAGGTTCACATAAGGCAAAAAGGAGACTTCAGGTACACCACGACCTTCCTGGGGTCGGAGGGCCGAGTCCTGGGGACCAGCCACGAGGCCACGGCGGTCTTCCAGCTAACAGGCCCCGAGCCCTATGTTCGGGCGAAGGTCGTGGACTCGGGCGGCCGTGTGGCCTGGGTTCAACCCGTCTTTACCGAAGGCTCCTGACAGATCGGGTCCTGCCACGGCTCACCCTCGACCCTCTGATGCGATCCGCCTGACGCCCTCCACGACCCGGTCCACTTCTTCTTCCGTCGTGTAGATGCCTACCCCCGCCCTCACCATGCCGTGGGGGCGGAGGCCCAGGCGATCCACCACGGTGGCGGCGTAGAAGTCGCCGTGGGAGAGGAACGCTCCGGACTCATCGGCCAACCTTGCCGAAACCTCCCGAGCTGGAGTCCCCTCCACGGTAAAGGAGAGTGTGGGTGCCCGATCCTCAGAGGGCGGGGGGCCATAAAGGTGGACACGGGGGTGATCGGCCAATCCTCTCCAGAGCCGCTCGAAGAGGACCCCTTCCCGCTCTTGCAGTGCCGAAAAGACCGCGTCCAGCTTCTCCTCTCGGGAGCCGAGGTCCGGGATCGCAAGACTGCAAAGGAACTCCACCGCCGCGGTCGTCCCCGCCATCCCTTCGGAGTTCACGGTTCCCGACTCGAAACGACCGGGCCCTGTTTTTGGGGCCGGGGCGACCTTGGGTACTTGCATCGTCTCGAGCAGCTCACTCCTGATCCAGAGCACGCCCATGTGAGGCCCGTAGAATTTGTAGGGTGAGCATGCGAGGAAGTCGCATCCCATGTCCTCCACCTGAATCCGTCGATGGGGCGCCAGGTGAACGGCGTCGACGAAGACCTTGGCCCCGACCGCTTTCGCCATCTGGGCCAGGGGTGGGATGTCGGTCACCGTGCCCAGGATGTTGGAGGCGGCTCCAAGGGCGACCAGACGGGTCCTGTCGTTCAGGAGCTCGGGGAAATGACTCAGATCCAGGGTCCCCGTCTCCGGGACCATCGGGAGGGTCCGTACCCGAACCCCCCTCTCGTCTTCCAATGCCTTCCAAGGATCCACATTCCCATGATGGTCCAACTCCGTCACCACGAGCTCGTCTCCCGGCCCCATTTCGGCCCCCAGGGCGCGGGAGAGGTGGTACGTGAGCGTGGTCATGTTGGCGCCGAAGACGATCTCTTCGGGTTTACCCCCCAGGAAGTCGGCCATGGCTTTCCGGGCCTGGTGCCGGATTCGATCCGTTTCCGCACTCGTGGGGAATGGCCAATTGGCGTTTGAGTTCCTGTGGAAGAGGTAGTCGGCGATGGCGATCGGGACCGAACTGGGGACCTGAGTCCCACCCGGCCCGTCGAAATAGGCTACGGGGAAGCTCCCGTGCATGCGTTGGAGAGCTGGAAAATGAGTCCGAATTTCGGCGGTGGCGGCCAAGGCCATGGAGTTCTCTTTGTTCTCCGGCCGCCGGCGGCCGGCGAGATGGGGCGTTCCGATTGCCCGTTCGGGGTTGATGCGAAATCCTTAAAGCGACATTCTACGGGCTATGTCAAACAGCGAGCAAAGCCCCAAAAGGGGATGGGTGTCCTGGGTCCTCTGGATTGCGGCCGTGGCGATCATGTTCTACGCCGCCGAGTTTCAGGAGAGGACCGGTCCAACCAAGGAGTTCAGGGGGTCGTTCGAGTC
>JABDNZ010000261.1 GCA_013043565.1 Gemmatimonadota bacterium
TTGGCACCTACTCTGTCGTAGGTCCCCATCAAAGCCCAGTAATCCGAGAGCCAGCCGGACCCCAACCAGGGTGTCAGGACCGCCGCTCCCAGGAGAGTGAAACCGACGGCCTGGACCACCGGCCCTACCGCACCAAGCGCAAGCATTGCCGTCGCGCCGGTGACGGCAAGGGGCGGTTTGGCCCCGAGGGCCCATAGGATCCCTGCCAAGACCACACCTCGACCGAGCCGGTTCTGGTTGATGGGGTCGGTGAGGGTGCGGGTAGCCAGGAAGAACACCCCGGCCGTCCCGAGTACGGCGGTCTGACCCAAGGCGATCGCAGTGATAGCTACCGGAGTCAGGAAGAAGGCCAACCCCGGGATCCAGTTCACCCTGTCGTTCAGGACGATCGATCCCGCCGCCGTCGCTCCGAGAAGGCTCCAAATCAGGTAAGCCGCCGGGAGGGAAACCAGCGCGAGCGGGAGCAGGAGCCAAAGCATGGTTGGCGAATACCCGAAGGGGAGAACCGCTTCGGTGGCTCCTTGGGTCCAATCGGACATGAATCGGACATGGGTTTCTACCGAATAGGCTGAGGCTCCTACTTCGCCGGGAAGGCCTTCCAACAGCACGCCCCGCGTAAACATGAGGTGGGAGGAGAAATCCTGTACGAATGTCCCGCCATCCTCGGAGACGGAGTACCCGACCAGACCCCGGGCAATCACCAAGCCGGCTATCAAAGCCCCGAATCCGAGCAGGACGCCATACGTGACGCTCCTCTTCGCCCTCGAGGGAACCTGGGGCTCGAACCTCCGGTCCCGGGGCGGTGGGTCCATCCCGTGTGCCTGGGTTTCCTGGCCTCGCGTCGTGTCCAAAGCGATTACCTCCCCACTGGCGACAGCCCCCGTTCACCCTCCATGTTCCCTCCAGGCAAAAGGATCGTTCTCCTCAGAGTCGTTTGGATGCGGAGGGTTGATGACCTCAGGTCCCTCACCTCGCATGAGAAGCCCCCTATTCAGGGCTTTCGATCGCGTAACACGGCCACCCATCCTTTCCATCTTCGCCCTATTGCAGGCCGGAATCATCATGGTCCTGGTCAGCCAACACCTTGCCACTGGGATCGATCAAGCGGCGGCCGACGGAGAAATGGGGACTGGGGATTTCGCGGCTTTTTTTACGGGTGCCGTCATGGTCCGTGAAGGCCGGGGCTCAGACCTGTTCGACTTCTCGGTCCAACAGACTGTCCAAGATCGACTGTTCGGTGTGGGCCTGCCCTACCAGCAACCATATCTCAACCCCCCCGCCTTAGCCATAGCCGGGGCCCTCACGACGGGCCTTGGCTACCGAGCCTCCTTCATGGTCTTCGTGCTTTCCCAGTTCTCCCTTCTCCTGGTCTCGCTGGCCTTCCTGATCTGGTCGTCCACGGGGGTCGGTGGCACATGGAGCTCCAGGGCCACGGCCCTGCTCCTCACACTCTGTTTTCTTCCCGTTGCTCTCACGACCTTCGGTGGCCAAAACACCGGGTTCACCCTTGGACTCCTCTCCGGTATCTTCTGGGCGATCCGGGCCCGTCACGCTGTCTTGGCGGGCCTTTTTCTCGGACTGTTGACCTTCAAGCCCCAGTATGCCGTCCTCCTCGGAGTCGTGTTTTTGGCTCGGCGACAGTTCCGGCTCTTGGCGATGGCCGCACTGGTCTCCGTTGGGCACTATTTGGTTGGAGCTTTCTTTTGCGGGCTGAGCTGGCCCGTCAAACTTTTGGAGGCTCTGGCGAGCCACGGGCCCGTTGAGATGGCTGCGAGTGCTGCCACACACTTCTCCATTCCAGCGGTGGCAGGGCGAGCCCTCCCCGGGACTCTGTCAGGAATGGTCGTGGCACTCTGCGGAATCTTGGTGTTGGGGCAACTTCTCCGAGTCGGAAAAACTCTCCTGGGGGACCCAGAAAGACACCCTGCCTTCTTCGGGATGGTGGTCTGTGGGACGATGCTCGTGAGCCCACACCTTCAGTATTACGAGGCAGGTATCCTTGTCTTGCCGGCACTGCTTGGGATCGACCTGCTCCTTTTTCGAGACGCAGGGGTATCGGGGAAGCTGAGATTCCTTCTCACCCTCGGGTTTTTTGGATTCCCGGTATGGAAGGCTTCGGAAGGCCTTGGCTTTCAGCCACTCTTCGTCCTCCTTGTGGGCATGTTCATCTGGATGAACCAGCTTTGCCTGGGTTCTCGAGATTCGGATTGGGGTTCCGAGCGCGAATTGGGCGTCCAAGCTCCGGCGGCAACTGCCCGGAGCTAGGAAAAGAAGGTTCGCAGTGGACACTTTTTTGCTACTACGGTGATACTAGAAGAGGGATTGCCCGCCGAAGGCGAAAAAAACCTTGCCCTCTGTACCTGCCCGGAGCAATATGATGATCCGGCTGCGCTCCGTAGCTGCTCATGGCTCTCACTCTTCGGCAAGCCCGGGCCGAGTTCCCGGGGGGGTGGGTCTGCCCGGGGACAGAGGAACAACCGCCTCGAACCAGGTGACGTCCCCCCGCAACAGATGTTGCGGCGTGTCGACGGGGTAGAAAGAACAAGAGAGAAGAC
>JABDNZ010000264.1 GCA_013043565.1 Gemmatimonadota bacterium
CCCCACTCTTCGACCGCGAAGACGTCGCTGGGTGAGGCGCCCCAAACGCCTTCCAGGTCCCTCTCAGTTCCGCTCGGCATTGAGCTCCAGCCGGACCCATGGCTCCGGAGGATCGCACCAGCGGAACCCACGGCGAAGAAGGCGTTGGATAGTGAGCCCCAAACGCCGGTCAGACTCTCGCTGGTTTGGTGGGTCATGTCGCTCCACGCCGTTCCGTCGAAGTGCAGGATCGTGCCGTCCGACCCGACCGCAAAAACATCGCTGGATGACGTTCCCCACACGCCACCGAGGAACTCATCCGTCCCGCTGGTCATGAAAGTCCAGGCGGTCCCGTCGAAGTGCATGATGGTGCCTTCGTCGGCCACCCCGAAGATGTCGTTCGGCGCCGCGCCCCAAACCTCCCGGAGGTGGATGTTCAGTGTGGAACGCCAGGTGGTCCCGTCGAAATGGAGTGCAGTCCCGCAATGTCCGACGATGAACACATCGGTGGACGAGGTGCCCCATACGGAGTCGAAAGGGGCATCCGTCCCGCTTTCGATTTTGCTCCAGGCGGTCCCGTCATAGTGCAGGATGAAGCCGTTCCAGGCGACCGCGTAGACATCGTTGGATGAGGAGCCCCACACGTCCTGGAGGTACTGACTCACGTCGGCCGGCATCTCGCTCCAGCTTATGCCATCGTAGTGAAGGATCACGCTGCTGCCCACGGCGAAGATGTCGTCGGAGGATGAGCCCCACAGCGCGCTCAGTGTTTTGGTAGTCCCGGTCGTCATCTCACTCCAACTGGCGCCGTCAAAGTGCAGGATGGTGCCTCCGAGTCCCACCGCGTAGATGTCGCTCGGCGACGTGCCCCAAACCCCTTTCAGGGTCGCGGTCGTGCCACTTGTCATCGGGCTCCAGGAAGACCCGTCGTAGTGAAGGATCGTGCCGTGGTAGCCCACCACGTAGACGTCGCTGGAAGACGTGCCCCACACGTCGGAAAGGGAAAAGACTGGCGGCACCTCCACGGCCCACGAGGTGACCGGGTCGGCCGAGAACTGTGGCTCGGTGGGGCTGTCTCCGCAGGCGAAAACTATGGTGCTAGCCAGCACTACCGCCGCTTTCACTGACCGTGTCCGGTGGGAGTGGGTCGGGGATGCGGAGGGTCGGAGAATGATCCCTGTTTGGCCGGGTGCGACGGAGGACATAACTACCTCCTTGGTACGCTCAATATACCGTGGGGGCTCGGTTCCAATCACAAGCCACACTGTTTCTCCCAAAGATAGATCCCACGATCGCGGCCAAGTAGGTTTTTCTGCGCGTCAGCTACGCCTCTCCAACTTGATATGATATTGGCGGGGCTTGAGTTGTGTTGAAGACGTCCGGACCAATCCTGTAACGCCCGTTTCCCGCTCGGGCCCTCAGGCCTCGCTTTCGCTCCTGGCTAATGTGACAGTATCCTGGTGACCACGGGCCCGGCCCTCCGGGACCTCGCCGGGCGGGAGCCGTAGGATGGGGGCGATCAGCTAGGGGCCCGACTCCGGCCGGGAACCGAATGGTTCGTTACAGGAAACGCCGATGGTCAGAAACGGTCAACAATGATCCCACCCTGGCTACCGGTCCCCGACGAACACGAGTTCAAAACGGGCTATGCGCTGCACGCCCAACTCGTCTCTTGTGACTGCCCACATGGTGTCAGCCCAAAGGACAGGAGGGACCCTCCAATCGAGGTGCCTGGGTAGAAGTACGGTGCCAAGAAAGGTCCCATCGACCTCGAACGCATCCAACATTTGCTCCTGGTGCCAGCGGATCTCCGTGTCGTAGGGGTCATCAGGATCGAAATCCGGGTCCTCAACCTCGTATGCGGTCCCGTCGCGCTGTACCCAGATCCGTCCGTCGAGGCCTGTCAGCAGCCCCGAGAACATCGGCTTCGATGATGGAATCCGTGGCCCGCTCCATCGCCAAGCGGCATCGAGCCAGCGCATGGTGTTGAGTACACGTTCTTCTTCCTGTGCCCGTTCGGAAGGGGTGACCTCCACAGCCACGGTCTCCCTTTCGATCCTGAGAGGTGCGTGTTGGCGATAAAGGGTGATGGTGTACTCATTTCCGACCCCATGGATGACAAAGCCGTCCGGGTGCCAGGCCCAATGCTCTGTCGCTGCAAATGGGAGATCGATCTCGGAGGCGTTCCCCCCTTTTCGGGCCACAAACCGATGTGCGTGCTGGCCGAAATCTGGAATCGGCAGGGTGTCCAGCACCGTCCCGTCGCTAAGTATCCTAACCAGGCCCAGACGCCAATCCGGAAGCGGATCGGTCGGATTGATCAGATCCGGGTTCAGCAGGGTATCTCCAGTGACACCAAAAGACCGCCGATTGATATACTGCCCAGTGATGACTGGCCATGTGTCCAGCGGTTCTCCCTCTGCGCTGAAGACCTGCACCCGTGCATTTCCCTTGTCTCGGACTGCCACACGCCCGTCGTTCAGGACCACCAAACCAGCATCTGGGTTCTCCAATTCTCCCGGCCCTTCGCCTCGGCGTCCCCATGACTCCAGGTACCTACCATCGGCCGCGAAGACACGAATCGTCGGGACTTGTCGGTCAACTGCGAAAACCCTTCCGTCCTTATGGACGGCGATGGAGACGATACGCCCAAACACCGTCTCAGGCGGGCCATCCAGCTCACCGATGCTCAACGCTTGCCGCCAACGGGCCGGACCGGGCCAGGCCGATCCGGAAACCGTTCGGACAACCGCGGTGTCGCCAATCTGCGTGCGTACGACTTTGGATGCCTCCTCCTGAGCTTCCCCACCGCATGCGACGAGGAGGAGGAAGGCCGCAATTGTGGGACGTTTCATTCTGACCCCAGATTCCGGTGGATCCGCATAAAGGCTCGGCAGAACAACAGAGTCATCCGTACCCTGCCATCCAACTAGGATCCGTTTCTCGCTGACCGGACCTGCAACCCGGTCTTCCTCCTTGAGTTCCCACCTGTCGATGTGCATCCTGGACCACAACGAAATGGCGAACCGGCTCTCAACAGCAAGGCATCGAGTTGGGGCCGTTCGGTCCAGGTGATCGGCGTTTCACCGTAACGCCCGGTTCAAGCACGGGCCTCAGAGTTCGCTTTCGCTCATGACTTGAGTGGCAGTATCCTGGTGAGCCCCGGCCCGGCCCTCCGGGACCTCGCCGGGCTGGGGCAGCAGGATAGGGGCGATCAGGCAGGTGCCCGGCTCCGGCCGGGAACCGAATGGGTCGTTACCCCCTCATCCCAATCGGCACAAGTGAAGCCAAGAGGAGATGGACGAAGATTCTCGTCGCCCCTGACGCTTCTTGCTCATTACTCCTTCCCGTCATCATCTTGCTCTAGTCAGTTGATTGGGTTGGGTCGGGCGGTACCCTCTCACCGGAGCCATTGGCGTGGCATCCAAACAGGGCACCGAAGAACGCCTGACCGTCGCACTGGCTGATCGCTACAAGATCGAACGAGAGATCGGCTCCGGCGGCATGGCCACGGTCTACTTGGCCGAGGATCGGAAGCAGCACCGCCAGGTCGCGATCAAGGTCCTGAGACCTGAGTTGGCGCATGCCCTCGGTCCGGAGCGGTTCCATCGCGAAATCCAGATCGCCGCCAACCTCACTCACCCACACATACTCCCTGTACACGATTCGGGTGAGGCAGATGGGTTCCTCTTCTACGTGATGTCCTACGTCGAAGGGGGGTCACTCCGAGATCGGCTGAACATCGAAAGCCAACTGCCGATTGGGACAGCCTTGGAAATCGCACGTGAGGCTGCGGTGGGATTGGCTCATGCACACTCACATGGAGTCGTGCACCGGGACATCAAACCCGAAAACATCATGCTGTCCGGCGGGTCGGCCGTCGTCACCGACTTCGGCATCGCGCGGGCCGTCTCCGAGGAGGATGACGCAAAGTTGACGGAGACGGGGATCTCAATAGGTACGCCGGCCTATATGAGTCCCGAACAGGCCACCGGAGAGCAGAACCTGGATGGCCGAAGTGACTTGTATTCTCTTGGTTGCGTTCTCTATGAGATGTTGGCCGGCCAAGCCCCGTTCACCGGACCGACCACCGAGAGCCTCGTTCATCAGCATCTAACCACTGATCCACATCCCGTTACCAGTATCCGATCGACGGTACCGCCGCAGGTGGAGCAGACGCTGAGTCGCTCCCTCGCCAAATCACCCGCCGACCGGCAGCCGTCCGCACAGGCCTTTGCCGATGAACTGCGATCCGAGATCACCACCGCCGCGTTGGGATTTGCGACGCCGTTGGTGAGGGCGGGTTTCCCCTATAGCAAGCTGGGGTTCGTGGCCGGCTCGTCGATACTGCTGATCTTGATCGTGTACGCTTTGGTCATGCTGATTGGATTGCCTGACTGGGTGTTTCTCACTGCGGTTGGCCTCGTGGTGCTTGGCCTACCGCCTCTGATACTGACGGGACATGCCGAAAGTGGCAGGAAAGCTTGGAGGGGGGGCGAAGCACCGCCGGTTTCAGATGGAATCCACTCGTGGTTCACCTGGCGTCGCTTCTATCTCGGCAGCGGCATCGCCTTCTCGGCCCTTGGGGTCGCGACGGCAGCCTATATGGCCATGCGTGTTCTTGGTATCGGACCGGCCGCCACCTTGATGGCTCAGGGTGTGATCGAAGAGCGTGACGTGCTCATAGTGGCCGACTTCGATAACCACACAGGTGATTCCACGCTGGCGTTGGCACTCACCGGAGCAATCCATACCGACCTCACTCAGTCACCAACACTGACCGTCATGTCTCCAGGTGACCTGATGGCTGCTCTCCAGAGAATGGAGAGGACCCCTAAAGTGCATGTATCGGCAGCCGTTGCTCGCGAGATCGCCGTGCGCGAGGGGGTTAAAGCCGTTTTGGTTGGAGAGATCAATGCAGCCGGTACGGGATATGTGCTTTCAGCTCAACTTCTTGCTGCTGAGTCCAACGAGATTCTGACGGCGGTCCGGGTGACAGCGCGGGATTCGACACGGATTGTAGATGCGATTGATGATTTGTCGGCCAAGCTGAGAGAACGTATTGGAGAATCTCTCAAGACCATTCGTCGCTCACCACGTCTCTCCCAAGTTACTACCGCATCGCTCCCGGCCTTGCGACGCTACACTAGGGCTGTTGAATCAGATGATCTGGGTGATGTCGACAAGGCGAAGGCCCTCCTTGAGGAAGCTGTCAGGTTGGACACGGCATTCGCGATGGCGTATCGCAAGCTCGGCCAGATCATGGGGAACCGTCTGTTATCTCGGGCGGCCATGATCGACGCCCTCACCAAAGCATATGACCATCGAGAGCGCCTTACCGAGCGAGAAGGTCTCCTCGCGGCGGCGGCGTATCACAGCCGGGTGACCGGCGAGGGCGAGCGGGTGATCCAGGACTATGAGGCACTGCTGGACCTGGATCCGGACGACCCCTGGGCACTCAATAATCTGGGCGTTGAGTACGTCGGTCGGCGGGAACACGCGAGAGCTGCTCAGGCCTATGCCCGTGCCTTCGAGGTCGACAGCACCAACTCCCTCGCCATCACCAATCTCGCTTCCACATTCTTGGCCCTGGGGGATCTCGAAAGATCGGATAGCGCGATAGCCGTGGCATACCGCTTGTTCCCCAACGATCCATCGGTTGCGCAGTGTGAGGCGGAATTTCATTTCGCCCAGGGTGAATTCGACCGTGCGTTTGCAGTCCTGGATTCGATGCGAGAGGCTACACAAAGCCCGTATTGGAAGCTTGGCCGGACGCCGGTGATACTGATGTTCATCGATGCGCTCATGGGTAGGACGCGTTCCGCTGACCGGCGCATGGATGAGTTCACGGTGGCTGCCGAGAGCATGGGGACGGGAGGGGCGTATCTCCAGTTTGTGAGCGCAAAAGCACAGCATGACGTATATGTGCGTGGCCTCTCCACGGTGGCGTTGGCCCTCCTGGACGCTGCTGTCGAAACATTCTTCGAGTCACTGGCGCCGGAGGATCGTCACTACGCCGACTTGGCTGAAGCTTACGCGGTAGCCGGCAATATCGATCGCGCTCTAGAACTCCTCGAGGAGGGGGAGCGGCTACTCGATCCGTCCTTCCTTCGGCAAATCCGAGCATCATACCTAAGCGCACGTGGCTACATCGCTCTCGCAGACAATCGTTTTGCCGATGCCGTGACCGAGTTCAGGCTCATGGATGCCGAGTTGGGTTGCACGATCTGCCCGCTGCATGGGATGGGAACGGCCTATCGATTGGCCAATGAGCCCGACTCGGCCATTGCCGTATTCGAACGATATTTGAGTACGCCGAAGAGCGGGGGAATGGTCAGTGACGCTGTTTGGCAGCCCAGTGTCCTGGTCCAGCTGGGCGAATTGTACGAGGAGCGGGGCGATTCGGAACGTGCTGCCGACTACTACGACAGGCTGGTTCACCTATGGCAGGAAGCCGATCCCGAACTTATGCCTCAAGTGGAAGCGGCACGTGCGGCGGCGGCCCGTCTCCGAGGCAAAATGAACTAGGAAGGCAAGACGCACTCCCGTGCCCCCTCCCTCCCTCCTCCAACGCCTGAAAGAGCGGAAGCTCTCAAATCGGATCTGTCTGCTTTAGCGAACGGGATGAGAGGGTAACGCCCGGTTCAAGCACGGGCTCCCGAGCGCGCTGCCGCGCAAAGACGCATAGACTGAGGAGGAGCTCCGGCCCGGCCCTCCGGGACCTCGCCGGGCGATAGCAGCAGGAAAGATGTGATCAAGTCGGCGCCCGGCTTCGGCCGGGAACCGAATGGTTCGTTCCCGGCATAAATCGGTGAGCAATGGAATCGACCTTCCTGCCAAATCATAACGCTTGCCGTTAATAACGCGTAGCGTTATTATTCACCATGATCAAGAGCTTCCGGGATCGAGACACCGAACGCCTCTTCCAAAGAAACGCCGTCAAGAAATTGGGGACCGATGTCCAGCGATCAGCACTCCGCAAGCTCCGGATGCTCGATGCAGCTACGGTCCTCGAAGACCTCCGGGTGCCTCCTGGGAACCGGTTGGAGAGGTTGAAAGGGGATCGCGAAGGCCAGCACAGTATTCGCATCAACCGACAGTGGCGGATCTGTTTTCGCTGGCGATCGGGCGATGCCTACGATGTTGAGATCGTGGACTACCATTAGGAGAAGGTGATGGCGCCGAAGAAATTAGCTCCAGTCCACCCGGGCGAGATCTTACTTGAGGAGTTCCTCGTGCCGATGGAGGTCAGCCAGTACAGGCTGGCCAAGGACATCAGTGTGTCTCCGCGCCGCATCAACGAGATTGTCCACGGCCAGCGTTCGATCACCGCCGATACCGCTCTGCGGCTGGCTCGGTATTTCGGCACCTCAGAGAGGTTTTGGCTAAACCTCCAGACCGGCTACGATCTCGAGGTGGAAAAGGACCGGTTGGGTAAACGACTGGAGTCGGAGGTCCTTCAGCGCGCGGGTTAGCCTTTGAGGGTTACCGGTCAGGTCTACCTAAGGATCGAGTTGTGGGGTAACGTTCGTTTCGAGAAGGACCCGCGGGCAGTACGATCCAGAGGTGAACTGCCGAAATCTCATCACCGTCTTTCTGAATTCAATGAAAGAAGAGATCACCGAAGCTCTGAGTTGGATCACGAGGCTCCTCGACGCCGGAGGGGTCCCACGGCAGTTCGTCGGAGGTTTGGCCGCGAGGGCCTACGGAGGAACCCGTGAGTTGAATGACATCGACCTCTATGTCCCAGATTCTGACCTCGACCGAATCGCGGAGGCTGGGGCGGCACACTTAGTGCGCGAGCCCCGACACCACTTTGATAAGCATTGGGACCTGATCTTCCTTCAGTTCCTTTTTGCGGGTCGGCAAATCGAGATAGCAGGAGCCGATTCAGCGAGAGTATGGGACAGTGTCTCTGGCCGTTGGCGTCCGGCCGACGTCGATTTCTCCCGCTCAGTGGTCTGCCGAGTCGAGGGTTTTTGTGTCCCGATCATGCCCCTCTCTCAACTCATGGACTACAAACGCGGACTCGCTAGACCTGTGGATCTGGTTGATCTGGCTGAGATTGCCGAAGCCCAGGCCAGCCAGTGATGCTGGGTATCCAACCTATGGTAGATTGCCTTGGGTTCGTCGCCGACAGTGCACGCCGCGAGGGCATCGTCCTTGAGTCCCAGGGCGTCTCCAGGTACCCTGGACCGCAGCAGAAACACCACCCGCCAGTAGGCTGATTGATCGGGGGATTGGGCCAGGGAACTGTCTGGACTGGTCCTTCTTCGTAACGCCCGGTTCAAGCTCGGGCCTCAGATCCGCTTTCGCGGGTGGCGTGTTTCGCCTATCGGATGAGTTCTGGCCCGGCCCTTCGGGATCTCGCCGGGCGGGGGCGGGCGGGTTTTCCTGGTCTTCCGAATGCCCGGCTCCGATCTTAAACCGAATGGTTCGTTCGTTCGTTCGTTACGGGAAGAGTGGGTGAGCAGGACAAACGAAAGTTGGCACCCACAGAGCACAGGGAATTCAGGGGTCTGGAGGCAGCCCTTTCCTGGAGTCTGGGCGAGGTCTTGGCTAGGTGGTCTTCTGGACCCGGAAATTGAAAGTGCCCGTGGTGCGGGATAAGACTACCTCGATCCGCCAAGTTCCGGCCACACCTGCAGGCGTGGTCCCATCCTGGTCGTCAGCGATGTCGTTCTCATACATGACCGTCCCGACCGCATCAGTGATTGTCAGGATCGCCGATCCTCCGGAAATCGCCTGGCTGATGTCGATGGTGGCTTGAGTACCGGTGTTTTCCCAGTCGTAACTCCTGCGATCCGTGACATCATTCAGCGCGGTGAGTTGGAACTGGAACTGGTCCACAGCATTGGTGACCTCGAGTTGGTTTTGGGGACCGATTCCAGTTGCGGGATCCTCGCATCCCGCAATCAGCAGGATTCCGGTAGCCGCGATCATCCCTCGAAACCACGCGGCGGTTGTGGGCTTGAACATCACTTACCTTTCGGAATAAGGCGTCGGGACCGTCCTGAGCGGTGCACCGGTCCGCCAGAGCATACCTGAGGATCGGGCTCTTACACTCGAAGCCCCAATGTGTTCAAACACGCAGTTTCCTACTGCGGGGCTTTCTTCGGCGGCATGTTCTTTCGGTTCCTGCGATCCGGGACCACTCTTCACCGTAACGCCCGTTTCCCGCTCGGGCCCTCAGCGTTCGCTTTCGCTCTGAACTTGCGTGGCAGTACCCTGAACACCACGGGCCAGGCCCTGGGCTAGGTTCTCGACGATCCAGCCATCCCCAGGAAAACCAAGATCGCTCGGTTGAGGCGAACCATGTCTTCGTCGTCAAGACGACCGATCCGGGATCCCAACCTCTCTTTGGAGATCGTGGTCAGCTTGTCCACCATCAACCTGCTTGGGGCTCGCAGCCCGTTTCCGTCAGATGGTTCGATGGGGATTCGAAAGAGGGGGGCTTCGGTGGTATCGGT
>JABDNZ010000266.1 GCA_013043565.1 Gemmatimonadota bacterium
ACCGAGTGTTGGATCTCCGACGGGCGGAGATGCAACGGAACCTGGAGCTCCGGCACTGTCTGGTGTTGGCTGTCCGAAACTACATGGATGGCCTGGGTTTCTTCGAGGTGGAGACGCCGATCCTTACGAAACCCACGCCCGAGGGGGCCCGAGACTATCTGGTACCGAGCCGAAACCACCCCGGAGAGTTCTTCGCCCTTCCCCAGAGCCCTCAGCTCTATAAACAGCTCCTCATGGCCTCGGGCCTGGATCGGTATTTCCAGATCGCCCGGTGTTTCCGGGATGAGGACCTCAGGGCCGACAGGCAGCCGGAGTTCACGCAGATCGACATCGAAGCCTCCTTCATCCAGCCCGACGACCTCTTCGGGTGGATCGAGGGCCTGATGGAGTCCTTGGCTGCGGTGGCCGGCCGGAAGGCGACTCCTCCCTTTCCCAGAATGCCGTATGCCGAGGCACTCGAGCTCTACGGATCGGACCGGCCGGATCTGAGGTATTCGCTGAAAATCCAGGACTGGACGGAGGCTCTCCAGTCGTTGGACTTCAGGGTCGTGCAAGGTGCCATCGAGGCCGGCGGGAGGGCCAGGGGCTTCCTTTTCGAAGACGGCGCCCGCCTCTCACGAAGGGAGATCGAGGCTTTGGAATCGGCCGCCAAAGCAGCGGGGGCCCCGGGTCTGCTCTGGGTCAAACGCACGGAGGAGGGCGGCTCCGGGCCCCTGTCACGGTTCATGGGAGAATCCCACTTCGGGGCCCTTGGCATGAGCCCCGGCGACCTTGCCCTGGTCGCGGCAGGGCCCGACTCGGTCACATCTCCGGCTCTGGATGCCATCCGGGTACCGGCCCTGACGGCCCTGGGTGTTGAACCGGCCGGTGAGGATGCCTGGCTCTGGGTCGTGGACTTCCCGATCTTCGACGAGACAGAGGGTGGGGCCCTGACGCCGGCTCACCATCCGTTTGTCCATCCCCATCCGGACGACACTGAACTCCTCGAGGCCGATCCCCGGAACACCCGGGGGCAGGCCTACGATCTGGTCTTCAATGGCGTGGAGTTCGGGTCGGGAAGCATCAGGAATCACCGGCCTGGTATTCAAAGGACGATCCTTCGGCACCTTGGCCTCACCGACGAGGAGATCGATCACAAGTTCGGGTTTTTGCTGGAAGCCCTGACCCTTGGCGCTCCCCCCCACGGTGGCATCGCTCTGGGCATGGACCGTATCGTGAAAGACTTCATCGGGGCTCCCAGTTTGAGGGACGTCATCGCGTTCCCGAAGACGACGGCGGCCCGGGCCCTCTTCGAGGGGGCCCCGACGCCCCTGTCGGACGAAGAGCTCAGGGAGCTTCACCTCCGGAGGTACCGGTCGACTGAATAAAGGGTAGCCCAAACCGGCTGGCGTCCTGCTTGGTGAGGGCGGTCAAGGGAGGAACATGGCGAACAAGAACGGAACGATTCTGGAGCACCGCATCGACGCAGAGGGTGCGGACCAGCTCCTTCTTGCCGGGGTCAACGACGCCAACTTCCAGGAATTGGCGAAGACGTACGAGATTCGGGTTGTCCTTAGAGGGGATCAGGTGGTTCTATCAGGTGAGTCGGAGGCCGTGGAACGGGCGATCCCGGTGGCCCTCCATCTCATCGAGCTGGCCCGGTTGAGGGTTCCGTTCGACGTGTCGGACATCTCTCGATTCGCGGAGGAATCCCAGGCGCAGGGTGAGGTGGGACTCGTTTCCCCCGAGGATGAGATGCGGATTCTCCTACCTGGGACTCGAAAGGCCATCTCCCCGAAGACAGACGGCCAAAGGAAATACCTCGAGGCCATCGCCGGACAGGACGTGGTCATCAGCATTGGCCCCGCGGGAACCGGGAAGACGTACCTGGCCGTCGCCATGGCCGTGGATGCCCTGTACAAGAAGAGGGTCAAGCGGATCGTCCTGGCCCGGCCCGCCGTTGAGGCCGGAGAGAACCTCGGGTTCCTGCCCGGGGACCTGCAAGAAAAAGTCGATCCGTACCTCCGGCCCCTTTATGACGCCCTGGAAGACATGATGCCCCCTGAGCGTTTCAGACGGGCCCTGGAGTCCCGGACGATCGAAATCGCCCCCCTTGCCTATATGCGCGGTCGGACCCTCTCCGACGCCTTCGTGATCCTGGACGAGGCCCAGAACGCAACGGCCCTCCAGATGAAAATGTTCTTGACCCGGCTGGGGTTGAACTCCAGGGTTGTCATAACCGGGGACAAAACCCAGATCGATCTGCCTCGGAAGGACGACTCCGGTCTACTCCAGGTGGAACGCATTCTCAGCGGGATCGAAGGAATCGCCCTCATCTACCTGACCGGTAGCGACGTCATCCGACATCGCCTGGTCAAGGACATCATTCGGGCGTATGCCCAGGATGAAGGAGCCGAAGACGGGTGAGCCGAAAAAGGAAGAAAAAGGCGAAGTCCCCGGAAATTTTCCAGTCCCTGTCCAAGCCGCCCGACGGCTCCTGGGCCCAGCGCTCTTCGTATCATGGCGCCAGGATTCTGCTGATCGTCCTCCTGGCCGGAGGGGTCACCGCTCTCTTCCCCAGGGCTGAGCAGGGTCCACCGGAATTGCCCCAACCCGGATCGGTCGCTCCTGCGGATGTGGCCGCGGAGGTAGGGTTCATGGTGCCCCGGGACTCGACTGAGCTGGAGGCCGACCGAGCCGAGATCGCTGCCGCCGTTGCCCCGATTTTCAGGGAGAACGCCGGTACCCAGCTACGATTGGAAACCGAGTTCGCCGGTTTTTTCGAACGCATCGAAGCCGCCGTTGAGG
>JABDNZ010000269.1 GCA_013043565.1 Gemmatimonadota bacterium
ATGGATGCCACTCCACCACCCTTGTAGGCCACGCAGGGTGTGCCCCCTGCCAGCGCCTCCGCGTAGATGATTCCGAAGTGCTCCTTCTTCTCCGGGGCGGCCACCAGGAGAGTCGCGGAGTTGATGAGTCCGGCCTTGTCCTCGGCCGACACGAACCCGAGGAAACGGCCTCGATCCCCCAGCTCCGCTTCCAACTCCTCCCGCATCTCCCCGGCTCCGATGAATACGGTATGAGCCCGGTCGGCATAGACCTTGGAAGCCGACACCACATTCTGTGGTCCTTTCACACGCGTGAGGGCGCCAGGGCAGATCACATACCGGTCTGGAAGGTTGAACCGCTCCGCAGCATCCCCACCCAGCCCCGGATGGAACTCTTCGAGGTCCACCCCGCAGGGAAGAACCAGAAACCGGTCCAGCCCCACGTCAACCATCGGCCGGACCAGTGAGTCACGAACGTATTCGGTGGTAACCAGCAGGCCTTCTGCGGCCCGGATCGCCCCCTCGATCTGAGCCCAAACCCCATCGTCGTATCCGCCGTGATGGCGAGGCTCGATCCCGGTGCCGTGGAGGAATAGGACGAACGGCTTCCCCATCCTGCGACACACATTGGCGACAGCTACTGCCGCGAGGTTTGCGTGGTGGCCCATGACGACGTCCACCCCATCGATGACACGCTCCAGTGCCCGCTCATAGGACGGCACGAACGCGATGGCCTCCTCGAAGCCCATCGTTGAAACGGCCTTCTGGCCCTCGCCAGCCGACGGAAGGTATTCGTGCACCGGTGTGACCTTCCCGGGCAGCTGAACGTCGACGTTGACGGCGCCCTCCACCCCCGATCCGATCCCAGGATGGATAAAGACCACCTCGTTCCCACGAGCCATGAGCTGCGTGGTGTGCTGACGGGCGACCTCACCACTTCCCCGCCCCGCATTCAGAAGTATGATGGCGACTCTTATGACTGAACCCTCCATTTGAGCTGCGATGTTCGGCCTTCGAAATCCCTGGTACCCATCCGGTCAAGAGGCGTTTCGGCATCGAGGATGGGTTCCAGTGGAGGAAACCTTCTGATCCTTAACCACGTCATAGGACTATATTCACGTTCGATGCACGAACCGGATTCATCTCGATCACCGACCGCCGCAAACGACCGGCGAGAGGAACGATGCATGAACAAAGAACGAGCTGGCTCGACTGGGTTGGCCGATCTAATGCTTGATGTCCGACACGCAGTCCGTGCCCTCCTTCGGACTCCCGGTTTCACGATCGTGGCCTTCCTCACCCTGGCTCTTGGGATTGGAGCCACCACGGCCATGTTCTCGGTCACCGATGCGGCACTGGGCCGAGCTCTGCCCTTTCCCGAGGCCGGCCGATTGGTGCTCTGCCGAGCCACGTTCAGCGGAAACGTGAACCCGTGGGTCTCCTTCCCTGACTACCAGGACTACCGGGACCAGGCGGAGTCCCTGGAGTCCCTGGCCACCATCGGTGGGAGGGCGAACCTGGTGACCGTAACCGGGGGAGACGAGCCTGAGCAGGTCCGCATGACTTTCATTACCGCCAACCTGTTCGAAACCTTGGGGACACCGCCCAGGCTGGGTCGCACGTTCACGATCGAGGAGTTGCCGGGAGAGGGGGCCGGGCAGGTCGTAATCAGTCACGGATTCTGGCAACGGTGGTACGGAGAAGACCCTGACGTGCTCGGCCGGACGCTGATCATCGACGGCAGTGCGGCCACGGTCATGGGCGTGATGCCGGCCGGGTTCCGGTTCATGTTCGACTCGGACCTCTGGGTCCCGCCCTGGCCTGGGAACTCCAATCCCATCACCCGCCGTTTTCACAATTGGCTCCTGGTGGGGAGGCTCAGCCAGGGAGCGTCTTTGGAGACGGCCAGATCCGAGGTCGACCTCATCTCAACGCACCTGGAAGAGGCCTTTCCGGAGTCGAATCAGACCAAAGCCCTGCAGCTGGACGACCTCCAGGGGGCGATGGTGGAAGGGTATAGGCCCTCCCTCCTCATCCTCATCGGCGCCATTGTTCTGGTCCTCCTGATCGCCTGCAGTAACGTTGCCAGCCTTCTCATGGCTCGGGGATCGACAAGAACCTCCGAGATGGCGCTCCGTGCTGCTCTGGGAGCCGGAAGAGGACAGTTAGCCAGACAGCTTCTGGTGGAATGTGTGGTCCTCGCGCTAGCGGCTGGAGCCATGGGGGTAGTCGTGGCGGTTTGGCTTCAAGAGCTCATTCTTGGCTTTGTATCCATGGACCTCCTAGGTCTGCAGGACATAGGGATGTCGTCGACCATGCTCGGGACGGCTTTGGCTCTATCCTTGGGAACCGTCCTCGTCTTCGGCATCGTTCCGTCGATCGTGACCTCTGGGGCGAACCCCGCCGAGGACCTGAAGGAAGGGTCCAGGGGCTCGACAGCGGGGGCGGGTTCTCGGTTCAGGAACGGGCTGGTGGTTCTTCAGGTGGCTCTGTCTTTGGTCCTTCTGGTGGGCTCCGGCCTCCTACTCAGGAGTTTTGCCCAACTGCGCGGGGTCGATCCCGGTTTTCGTGTGGAGAGTCTGTTAACGGGAGGCGTCACCCTCCCGGACGGGAGATTCACATCGGGGGAAGAGCGGACTCAGTTCTTCGCCTCCCTCAAAGAGAGTATCGAAGCGCTTCCAGGTGTCCAGTCCGTCGCCATGGTCAATCAGCTTCCGATTCTCCAACCGTCCGGGAACGTGGCGATATGGGCTCCCGAGCGCCCTCCCGAAGCCAACGTCGATGCACCCTGGGCCGATCGGCGGATCATCATGCCGGGGTATTTCGAGACCATGGAGATCCCCATGGTGGAGGGCCGCGGGTTTGGACCTTCTGACGTGGCAGAAGCCCCAGGGGTGATTGTCTTGAGTCGGAGGACGGCGGGGCTGGTCTTTCCGGATGAATCAGCCTTGGGAAGGCAGGTGGCCGTCGACATCGGTGGGGATGAGCCAGGGTTTTTCGAGGTCGTGGGGGTCGTGGAGGACCACCAGCTCTCGTCTTTGAGTGGAGAAACCCGGCCGGCCATGTTCTTCCCTTACGCCCAGTGGACCTGGGGAGGCATGCGCATCGCCGTAGCGTCGAACAGCGACCCGATGAGGCTTTTCCGACCGATCCAGGAGCGGATCTGGGAGCTGGATCGGGACATTGTGCTCAGTGATCCACAAACCATGGAACAGGCGGTGGCCGGCTCTATCTCAAACGCGAGAGCCCTTACCACGGTGCTCGGGGTCTTTGCTGCAGTGGCCATTGGCCTCGCCGCCCTGGGATTGTACGGGGTGCTGGCCTACTTCGTCAGCCGGCGGGTCCATGAGATCGGAATCCGTGTCGCCCTGGGGGCCTCGGGGAATCGGGTCCTGAAGTTGGTGGTCTCCCGTGGCCTGACCCTGGTCGGGGTGGGATCCGTCCTGGGAATCACCGCATCGTTCGCCGCAACCCGCCTGGTGGAGGGAATGCTGTTCCAGGTCAGCGCCACGGATCTTACAACCTACCTCGGAGTGACCCTCCTCTTCGCCGCGCTGGCCCTCGGCGCTTGCGTGATTCCAGCCTGGCGGGCGCTGACGGTGGACCCGGTAGAAGCGTTCCGGGCCGAGTAGGCAGCACCCGGTCGAAACCCCAGGAAAGGGCCCTGTGCTCTTCATGACGGAAGGCCCTATGATGGTACCATCATGAAGATCCTGATGAGCCTCATCTTTTATCCCCGCGGTGGGAGCGCCCAGGTCGCCCGCTATCTGTCCCGGGCACTCCTTGCCCAGGGCCACGACGTCCACCTGGTCACGGGAACCTTGAAAGACGGGGACCCTCATCATGACGCGGAGGACTTCTTCGAGGGGATCCCGCTGACCACCGTCGACTATACGGAGGCGGGCCGGGGGTTTGAACGAGGCGAAAACCCCATGTCCCCGGATTGGGCCACACCCTTTCATCCCAGTTATGAGGACAAACCGGGAGTGCCGGATCGGGCCTTCTTCGAGGTCTCGGACCGTGAGTACAGGGGGATGGTCGAATGCTGGGCCAGGACCTTCGAGGAGACAGGTGAGCGCTTTCGCCCCGACGTTCTCCACCTCCACCACCTCAGCCACGCCCACGAAGCGGCTGCCCTCACCTTCCCATCGGTACCGAAGCTCACTCAGCTTCACGGGACCGAAATCAAGATGCTGGAGCGGTTGGACGAGCTGGGGCAGGAGCCCGGCGGGAGTCCTGAACAGGACCCCATAGCTCGGAAGATGCTCTTCGAATCCGTGGAGATCTCGGATCACTTCGCAGCCATCAGTCCCGACATCCGAGATCGTGGGATCAACCTTCTCGGGATCCCGGAATCTCGGATCACGACCGTACCGAACGGAGTGGACACCACCCTGTTTCGGCCGTTGGCTTGGTCCAACCCCAAGAAGCTCCAGTTCCTCAACAGGATCCTGGTGGAAGACCCCCAGGGGTGGAGCGAGGGCGGGACCCCAGGGAGCATCCGTTACCAACCATCCGACCTGGAGAGATTCACCGACTCTTCGGGAAGTTTTCTACCACTGGCGCTTTTTGTTGGACGTTTCTTGGATTTTAAGCGGGTACCCCTCCTGGTGCGGGCCTTGTCGAAGGCCAATGGCCTCTCAAGAGATGCCCACGATCCTCCCTTCAACCTCCTGGTTTGGGGTGGGATGCCGGGGGAATGGGAGGGTGAGCATCCCCACTCCGTCGCCCTGTCGCTGGAGTTGCCAAACGTGTTCTTCTGCGGTTGGCTCCCCCACGGCATTCTTTCCCAGGGGCTCAACCTGGCTGACCTCTTGGTGGCTCCCTCCCACAACGAACCGTTCGGTCAGGTTTACATCGAGGCGATGGCTACCGGGGCACCGGTGATCGCCACGAAGAGCGGAGGGCCCTTGGACTTTGTGGTCGGCGAGGGTCCCCAAGCCAACGGATGGTTCGCTGGGGTCGATGACCTGGATTCCCTGGCGAGGACCTTGCACCAGGCTTTGGGAGAAGAAGCCGAGAGGAAACGCCGCGGTGCCAACGCTCTCTCTCTTGTGCGAGGGCGCTATGACTGGAAAGCCATCGCGGGCCAGTACGCCGACCTCTACCGACAAATGAGCGGTTAGGGAACCCTACCGCCCCTCACGGCAAACAACGCTAGCCGCTGCAGCCGGCGCAGGTGGGGGACTCGGGGAATACCATCAACCGTTCGAAGGCTATTTCGCCTCCGCAGGCCGCACAGAGCCCATACGTTCCATCATCGATGCGCTTCAGAGCATCTCTCACCAGAGCCAGTCTGACGGTCTCACGCTCCCGCAGCCCCTTCGCCATGCTCTGGCTTTGAAGTGAGTCCATCCGGGACAGGCGCCCGACCGCCGTTTGATCGAGCTCGACCGGTCGCACCGCCTGATCGGAAACCACCAGGCTCTTTTGCAGCTTGGACAGAGCATGTTCGAGCTCCGACCGTAACTCGGCTGTCTGGCCCGCGGAAAGGTGTTTCACCGATCGGTCCTACCGGCGACGCCGCGGTTCCGGCCGCACGATCTCACGGGTCTTCATGTTGTACTTCTGGCCCGGGCCCAGGACGAAGTACGGCTTCTCCCAAGGCTGGTACGCCCGTGTATTGTCGTGAACGGCCACCATCCACTTGCCCATGACCTCGAAGGTGTCACCCGTGACGATGATGGCCGTGCTTTCCGATAACCCGATGCCGAGGAGATGCGGCTGCTCCTCGACAACCGGGATGATATGATCCCAACGGTTCCGTGCGTTGATGTGCTGATCGATGGCGGACTTTCGGAGAAACTCGAACCCCAGCTGATGGTTCTCCTCATCGGTCATGACGATTTCGGATCCTTCCGTATCCCCTCGGACCAGATACTCTCCCTGAATCGTGGCTCCGGCGGAGCTCCCGCCGATGACTCCTCCCCGCTCGAGCACCTTGTGGAACTCGTCGTAGGTCAGGGTCCCCGCGTATGAGTCGACGATGTTCCACTGGCGCCCACCATTGAACCACACTGCCGTCGCCTCCCGTAGATCCGCCACAAACTCCTCGGTGTTCGCGACGGCCGGGTCATGCGTATGAAGCATGGATACGTTGACGACACCGCGCTCCCGCCATCCCCTCAGAACGCGCTCCTCGTCGTACGCCCGGAGATTCCCTTCCCGATCGTAGTTCCCCCCGGCGGTCGGTACGACCACGAAGCGGCCCTCCTCCAACCCCCCACCGAGCTCGATAAAACGTTCCATGATCTGCGTACCGCTTGTCCCACCGCCACCAACGATCACCAACGTCCCGTTCGGCGGCCCGTAGTCTGTCGCTTCCTGGGCACCGGTGGGCAAAGCGAACCAGAAGACGAGCGACAGGGCCAGGAGCGTCGACCGGAGCGGTTTAGGCATCATGTTGTTTTCCTCATATAGTGGTCGCAAACAGGGAGGTTCGACGGGAGGGAGCCTAATCGACCCACCCGGGCCAGCGCAATCGCCGAGGGTACCGGACTCCGGGGACAGGCGACGGCGGGTTTCGGGGCTGGGAGAGTGGAAGGGGCGTCAATCCTCCGGGCGTTCTCCCGAGGGGGCCATTTTCACGATCTTTGGCTGAAAGCGGGCGATAGGCTCCACGAGATCCATCTGCGCGGCCATGACCTCATCGATGTCTTTGTAAGCCATAGGGACTTCATCGAGACCGGCCGAGAGGAGGGTGACCCCCCTTTCGTCCAGGTACCTGCGAATGTCCCCCCAGGAGAAGGTCCTCTTCGCCTTCCGCCGACTCATGATCCGACCGGCTCCATGGGCCGCCGAGTTCAGCGACTCCGGATTCCCCTTACCTCGAGCCACATAAGTGGTGGTCGCCATACTTCCTGGGATGATTCCCAGAACTCCCCGGCCGGCGGGAGTCGCACCCTTCCGGTGGACGATGAGGGGCTCCCCGTCGTGTTTTTCCCGCCAGGCGAAGTTGTGGTGGTTTTCGAGACCCAAGAGGACCTTGGCGCCAAGAGCCCTGGGCACATGTCGGTGGATGCACGCATGGTTCGCGGCAGCATACCGTCCCATCAACTCCATGGAGTGCCAGTATTCCTGACCGGCCTCGGATTCGAGATCCAGCCAGGCAAGATGCCTCAACTCCTTGGGCAACTTTGGATGCCGGCCCATGGCAAGTTTACTGTAATGGCCAGCGATGGTGGCTCCCGCGCCACGGCTCCCGCTGTGGGTGAGGAAAGCCAGGTATCTCCCGGGATCCAAGCCCAGGTCATCTCCTTCGACCTCCAGAATCCCGATCTCAGCGAAATGGTTACCGCTCCCGCTTGTTCCGAGCTGAGCCCAGGCTTTGTCCTTCAATCGGTGCGTGAGTGGAGTGATGGACCAGTCCTCGTCCATCACCTCATGCTGACGACGCTTATTTTTGAAAGAAGCCCCGACACCAAACCGCGTTTCATTCTCGATGGCCTTTTCGAGTCTTAGCGGGAAACGGGTCAGAGATTCTATGGGGAGATCGAGGACGGACATCCTCACCCGGCAGGCGATATCCACCCCGACGGCATAGGGGATGACAGCGTTCCTGGTGGCGAGCACACCGCCGATGGGAAGCCCATAACCCAAATGGGCATCCGGCATGAGGGCGCCTCGAACCGCAACCGGGAGGGCGCAGGCGTTCTCCATCTGACGAACGGATTCCGCCTCCAGGTTTTCACCCCACCTTCGATACGGTGCCGGGCCTCCAGCCCGTCCGCTCCCTCCTTCGACACTACCCATTGCGATCGTCGACCTCCAGGTCGGCCCGTTGGCTTACCCTCCTGCAGGCGTCCGGGGTGGTGAGATCATGATGTGGGCTCCCGCGGTCCCAGGATACATGAGCCAAGGGCTCCCGGGACCCATGGGAGCTTCGGAGAGCCCGGTGGATTCAATGGTGGCCCAGGGGACGTAAACCACGTACCGCAGGTAGGAATCTACCACTTCTCCCGCCTCGGAGTCGTATGCGGACCCGGTCAGTACGTAGAGGGTCGCCGGCGCTTCCGGCATGGCCAGCGTACCATCCTCAGCTTCCTTCCATCGGGTCTGAAGCCTCTGGTTGCCATCGGTAGTGCCTTGCGCAGCCAGCTCCCGGCCCCGGGCCATGTAAGGCTCGAGAGATTCGTGATAGCAGGCAACGGAGAAGCTATCATCGGCCGGATCGTCGGCGAGGCAGACAAGCTGGTTGTCGCCTTCCCGCAAGGTCACCAGCTGGCCGGCAGGGTCGAAACCGAGAACCTTCGCGCCGGCCTGTTGGGCCGCGGGGCCAGCCAGGACAGCAGAGGCGACCTGAGTCTCGGAGGAAGGCACCTGAGCATTGGCCTGCCGCGGGGCACCGAACGCGGGCAGTAGAGACAGGACGATTGAGAGAACGACTGGATTCTTCACCGTGGGGCCAGCCTTGTGGAATGTCGGAGATATTCCCGAAAAACCCGGCACTGGTCCGATGGTTCCGACCCGGCCTTCGGGGCCAGTCCGCAAATCCCCCCTCGGCATAGGGATCAGCTTGAGGACGTTTCCGCGGAAACACCGGGACCGAGCCTTTGAGATCCTCGCTCGTCTGGGGGGTCAACACCCGGAATGGTCCCCGACTCCCGTGCCCCCGGTGCTCGAACCCACGAGACCCTCTCGGGTCAACGCCTTAGCAGGGCGGGGTTAAATCCAGTGGAACGGTTGCCTTCGTGGGGGGTGTTGGAACGCGTCTCGGGACTCCACGGAGGGGTGCCCCCCGATAGAAATCTGTCCCTCCCCCAGGACCTGCACCTATATTCTGCCGCACAGGCACCCCGAACCATCTTCTCAAGTCCGTGGCCGGGATCCCTCCCCGGTCGCCGGCACCAGGTCGGTTGGGGACGCAAATGTCTCTCCGTAGAAAGTTCCTGACTCTTTTTTCCGTCTTCGGCGTACTTCCCGTCGTCGGGCTGGGAGTCTATGGGTATCTCGGCTCCATGGAGTCGGTTCGGGATCTGGTGCAAGAACGCACCGCAGCGATTGCTGACCAGCTTTCCGGCGAGATCCAATCCCGCTACGCCTTACTGAAGTCGGACCTCATCCTCTTAGGAGAAAACGCCGAAACCCTGAGTCTCCTCCAGGCCTCTGCGATCGGGGATTCTGCGGAGTTGGCGGCAGCCCGGGCCTCCGCTGACACCTACCTGCACCAGGTGTGGGGGGTGGTTGGCTCATCCTTCCGAAGCGTCACTCTTCGCAACTCAAACGGAGTCCGCGTGTTCGGGATCGGGGACGGTCCCCTGGGGGGTGAGCCCTCGGACCCATCTTCAACCACGGAATTCGGAAGATTCTACACGGTCAGGGAGCCGGTTGACGACCCAATCACCAGCGAACGGTATGGTACGCTTGAAGCTGTCCTCCGACTTCAGGCATTGTTGCCAGAGGAAGCTATCGCTGCATCCTTCGGGGCTCGAGGGTATTCAGCCGTACTGGACCGGGAAACCAGATTGGTCCTCCACCACCCTAGCCGGTCCTTCAGGGGCCAGCCGGTCACCACCCTCACCGGTCCGGACGGATGGAATCTGGACCAGGCCTTCCTCTCCACAAATCGAGGAAGCGCTTCCTTCGAGGAGGACGGGGACCGGCGCATCGCCTCATTCACGAACCTGGCTGATCCCGCTTGGACCGTCCTCGCGACCGGGTCCGTGGACGAATTCTCTGCCCCCTTCGCTCGGGCCCAGGTTCTCGACCTCGTGCTTTTCCTCGCTGTGGCTTTGAGTGTTTGGCTCGGTTACCTGATCATGGCAGGGCGTCTCACTCGATCCCTCACCGCTCTGACGGATGCGGCCGATCAGGTGGCTCGGGGTGACCTGGATCCAGCCCTTCCAACGCCCGGAACCGACGAGGTCGGGAAGCTCACCGGCGCCTTCGGTCTCATGCTCCAACGCATCCGCGAGATGCTGAAGCGTGTTCGGGAAAACCGGCACATGGCTGCGGTGGGGAGCTTCGCCTCCCAGCTTTCCCACGAGATCCGTAACCCCCTTACCTCTGTGAAACTCAACCTGCAGAGCCTGCAACGAGGGGTTGAGGCCGGGGAAGTCCATGAATCCCACTCCGAATCTGTGCAGATCTGCCTGAAAGAGGTGAAGCGCTTGGAGGGTGTGGTTAAGGGGGTTTTGAGCCTCGCTCGTGTTACGCCGCCAAGGCCCGATCCATGCTCGGTCCATGCAGCCCTGGACAGTGCCCTTCGGGCATTGACTCCACAGTTCGAGGCGAGAGGTGTACATAGGGAGGTCGATCTTGGGGCCGATTCCGACACGGTAATCGGTGAAGCCGAGCGTCTCGAAGGCGCATTCATGAACCTCCTCCTTAACGCAATCGAGGCCCTGCCGGACGGTGGGCGCCTGACCGTAACCACGGAAGTAGTGGGAGGTCCAGCTTCAGAATCTTTGGTCCGTGTACGGATCGAAGACGAGGGCCCTGGCATCCCTGTCGAAGAGCGCGAGAAGATCTTCGAGCCCTTCTTCAGCACCAAGGAAAGCGGCACGGGATTCGGCCTCGCCCTCGCTCAGCAAACCATGGAAGAGCACGGTGGGCGCCTGGCTTTGGAGGACAGCATCGACGCAGGATCAGGCGCGGTCTTCCTCGTCGATCTTCCCCTCGCGTCAGATGCCCCCGAGGTGGATGGACGTCGGCAGGGTTCTTTCTCGGAGCCCGATTACCCATGAGCGAACGCATCCTTGTTGTTGACGACGACGCCTCTATCCGGCGGACCTTTGAAAGGCACCTCTCTCGACAGGGCCACTACGTATCCACCGCGGCCGACGCCGAGGAGGCCCTGGCCATCCTGCGCGAGTTCGGCCCCTCCGTGGTCATCGCCGACGTCCGGATGCCGGGCATGGACGGAATTGAGCTGCTTCGTCGGGTGCGGTCGGCGGCGGATGACATCGACTTCCTCATCATCACAGCCCACGAGGATATGGAGACGGCGGTCGAGGCCATGAAAGCGGGTGCTTACGACTACCTGGTGAAGCCTCTGGACCTGGACGCCATCGATCTGGTGATCTCCCGGGTTTTGGGGGAGCGGTCCTTGCGACTCCGCGTGGGGCACTTCTCCCAGGCCGCCGCCGTAGGTCATGGCCTTGAAGAGCTCGTGGGACGCACCCCTGCTATGATCGAGATTTACAAGACCATCGGGGTCCTTTCCGAAAGCACTGCGACAGTGCTCCTGCGCGGCGAAACGGGCACCGGAAAAGAGTGCATCGCACGGGCCATCCACTTCAACTCGTCACAGAAGGACGAGCCCTTCGTCGCGGTGAACTGCACTGCCCTCGCCGAGACGCTCCTGGAATCGGAGCTATTCGGCCACGTGAGAGGGGCCTTTACAGGCGCAGTTCAGACCCGACGTGGGTACTTCGAACTCGCGGGCACCGGGACCGTCTTCCTCGACGAGATAGGGGACATGAGCTTGGAGCTTCAATCGAAGCTCCTCCGGGTCCTCGACCAGGGTGAGTTCTACCCCGTCGGGAGCGAGCAACCTAGGGTCACAAACGCCAGAGTCATTGCAGCAACGCATCGCCCATTGGAGCACCTGATCCGTGAGGGACAGTTTAGGGAGGATCTGTACTTCCGTCTTCGAGTGGTGGAAATCACGGTACCGCCTCTTCGTGAGCGGAAAGAGGACATTCCCCTCCTGGCTGGGCATCTCCTCGGCAAGATCTCCCTCAAACTGCACCGAAGAATCGATGGGATCGCGGAGGACGCCGTGGATATGCTCGGTTCATACCACTGGCCCGGGAACGTCCGGGAGCTGGAGAACACCCTCACGAGGGCAGCGGTCCTCTCCCGGAGCCCGGTCATCGGTGTGGGGCAGATCTCCGGTGGGATGATCGGGCCGAACGAGGCGGCTGATTCCGTGGCCGGTGACAATAGAAGGGGCACGTCTGCGAAGGCTTCTCCTGGCCAGTCTACAGCCCCCTCCAAAGTAGAGAGCCTGGCTACGATGGAAGCCGGTCACATCCAGGAGGCTCTTAGCCAGACGGGCGGGAACAAGCGACAGGCCGCACGCCTTCTCGACATCTCCCGCCAGCGCCTCGATCGGCTCTTAAAGAAGCACGGATTATGGCCCGAATCCGGGCCATCTGGCCCGGATTCGTAACCGCTCAGGCGTTCGTCGGGCAGCCGCCACCGGTGTGATCGGACTCTGGGAGAGCCCGCAAGTCGATATGCGGCAGTGACTTCCGGCCTCGCCGGTCGCACCATCGTTCAGCGGCATCCAGCTTGCCTTCCCTTTTCTCCGGAGATCGTGGGCTACTCGCCGCTGAAGCTCAGGGAGGCATCATGATGCATCTGGATCGAGTCACCGGGTTTTCGCCACTCCCCCTCCTCCTCACCGCCGTGGTCCTGGTGCTCTCTCCGGCCAAGGAGCTCCAAGCCCAGGACATCCCGGTTGTGGAACCACCCCTCAGCCGGTTGTACGGCGCGGACGATCTCGACTTCAGCGGCCTCTTCGTGAGCGGGGCCGTGTCTCCGGATGGGCACTGGCTGGTGTACAGCCGGGGTGAGATGGAGGAGGAGAGGATGAACCTCTGGATCGTACCACTGGACGGATCCAGGGAGGCAGAGAGGATTACCACGGGACAGCACTGGGACGCGGACCCAGTCTGGTTTCCCTCCGGGGACCGCATTGCTTTTCGGTCATCCCGATTCGATCCGGGTGGGGACTTCCAGTACCTCTCCACCCTTCAACTGGACCCGGCCACGGGGAGGCCAACGTCGGTTCCCCGTCAGGCATCTCTCGAGATTGTCACCTTTTCCCTGGGTTACCAGGTATCTCCCGACGGCCAACAGATCGTGTATGTAAAACGCCCGAAGGATGGGGACCAACGGGAGCTGAAAGTCATCCCTTGGAATGGGGGAAACGCCCGCACGATATGGCACCATGCCAGAGGCGTCCGCGCTCCGGTGTGGCCCGGAGACGGGTACATCTACTTCCTGAGTCCCTTTGCTCCCGGGAATGATGAAGTCGTCGAGCGGGGTACCGAGATCTGGAGGGTCTCGCCGGAAGGAGGGGAGGCGGAGAGGGTTTCCCGCTGGCCCGGAATCGATGGAGGGCGGCTTTCCCCCGACGCCAGGCATTTTCTCTATCGCGTCTCACCCCGAGCTTCCGAGGAAGCCATCTACGAACTCGCTACCACCGATGGACGGCGTCTGGCTTCCTTCGTCCTCCCTGAGAACATGACCCTCTCCAGTTGTTTCACCGTCGGCGTAGCCGGATGCCTGGCCACCACCGAGGACCTGGCCGCGCCCCTGAAGGTGATCCCGCTCCAAGGCGGACCCACCCGTCAGATCACCGAAACCCGAGGGCACGATTGGCCGGCGGGTTGGACGGCCGATGGTCAAGAGGTTCTCTTCGAGTCCGAGTTGAACGGAACCAAAGCCCTCTGGGCCGCACCGTTGTCGGGGGGACCTACTCGTGAAATCTACCGCATGCCACCGGAGGAATGGATCTATGGTCCCTCCCTCCTCGGTGAACGGTACATCCTCTACGGAATGGAAGCCGAGCCCGGCCAGAGTGTGTCCCTACAGCTCCTCGACATCCAAACCGGATCCGAAAAAGAGATCACCCGCACCCCCTGGACGGACTACACCCGGTACAACTCCTCGAGGGAGGGCGGCCGTTTCCTCTATGCCGACCATCCGGAAGGGCTGTTCGAGTTCCGTGCACTCCTTCCCAGCGGAGAGTCCCAGCTCCTGAGAGCCTTTCCCGACAGCACCTTCCCTCCAATCCTCGGCGTCCAGGGAGACCGAATCGCCTATTGGGTAGGGTCGGCGTCGGAGGAGGAGTCGACGCTTAATCTGGCCGGGCCGGGCAGAGAAGAGTCCCAACCGGTCCTCACATTCCCCGGAGCGGTTGGTCAACGTGGGTCCAATCCGCCCGTGTGGTCGCCGAACGGCCGGTATCTCGCCACAGGGTATTGGCGACTAGAGACCAATCAGTTGGATGCCCTGGTAGTAGAGATCGACGCGTCAGACGGTGTGGTGGGCACCCCCATTGTGATCGAGGATCTTCCGGAAAGCTGGTGGAGCCTCGAGTGGCTTCCAAGCAGTGACGGATTTTTGGTTGTCAGCGGCGACGTGTGGCTGGCCTCCCTGGACTCGGAGGTTCCGCTGGTGAAGCTCACGGACGATGAGCCCGGGCCTATCTGGACCTACGCCCTCTCACCCGACGGCCGCTACGTAGCGGTAGCGCCGGAGGTGCGGCGAGGCGGATCCATCTGGCGGTTGGATTTGTCGGAGGTCTTGGGTAGATAACGAGTCCAACAGAATACCCTCACGGTTCATTCGAACCGGGAGGGACGTTTCAGCTGAAACGGAGCGCGAGGGATGGAGCTCCGGTCCCTTCGGGATCCTCACTCGTCTCGGGGTTCAATCCAAAGGTCGGCGCCCCAACTCTCTCGCCCCTCGTCTCGAACCGGGTATCTCTGCGTCCGAACGCAACGCTCTACCTGACTGTGCCACGCCCCCGAAGTCCGGCTGTGCTTACACGCTAATCCTTGGCGGGATTCCGATGGCGTTCCTATGTTGGTTCACACGTTCGAGGTCGACGTACACTCTAGTCTTACGTGACTGTCGGGTGGGCGGTCACTTGGTCAGATCTGGTCGGGTCGCTCTGCGATCGAAGGCCTTCGGCCGGTTCAGGAGTGAGACAGATGCTGCGGCTCGTAACGTTCGCCGCGTTGGATCTTTCAGACGCCCTTGGCTCCGAAGTGCGGGCTGTCCGGCTGCAGCCGAAACGCATTGCGTTGCTGGCTTACCTCACTGTAGCGCGTCCCGGTGGCTTCCACCGCCGTGATTCGCTGCTGGCGTTGTTCTGGCCAGAGTTGGACGATTCCCGGGCCCGGGGCGCACTGAATCAAGCGCTGCACGAGCTACGGCGGGAGCTGGGTGCCGCAGTGGTGGTGTCTCGGGGAAACGAAGAGGTTGGGATCGACTCCGGGCAGCTGTGGTGCGATGCCGTGGACTTCGAGGAACTCTTGGAAAGGGGAGAACCGGAGAAGGCACTCGAGCTCTACCGAGGCGACTTCCTGCCAGCCCTCCATGTGACCCGCTCCCATGAATTCGCCTCCTGGATTGCCGAAACGGATGACCGGCTCAAGAGACGTGCTTCGGCCGCAGCCGTGGAGCAAGCTGAACACTCCGAAGCGAAGGGTTCTCTCGGCGCGGCGGTCCGGTTCATGCGGCGCGCCATGAGGATCTCACCTCTCGATGAGGGACTGGTTCGGGAGCTGATCAGACTGCTCGACAAGGCGGGTGACCGCGCTGAGGCGTTGAACACCTATCGGGGGTTTGCAGAACTGTTGGAGGTCGAGGTTGGCGCAAAACCATCGCCAGAAACGCAGAACATAGCAGCCGAGGTTCGGGCACGGACTGCACCACGCCCCACAGCGCCAAACACCCGGTCTGTTCGCGCAACCGCGGCGCCGGGACCGGAGCCTACCGGAGCTGATTCGGCCTTAGGACCCCGCGGGCTCCTTCACCGCATGAGATATGGGATGGGCCTCGCGGGGATCGCGGGCCTGGTCGGCTTCGCGATGTGGATTGGCCCGGGAATGAGGACCCCACCGCTCGACCCGAGCAAGGTCCTGGTAGGCGGAATCGGCAATCGAACCGGCACCGCGGCGGGCGACGGCTTTTCCGACGGCGCGGTGTACGGGACCATCCAGTCACTGGCTCTATCCGGCATCGCGACGCCCATCGATGCCGGGAGTGTGGATCCCACCTGGTCGGAGGCCAGGATCTTTCAAACCTCTGAGACCTCGGCGCAGTTGCGTCGGCTCGCCAAGCGGGCCGGAGCCGGAACAGTCGTCTGGGGTTTTTTCGATCGGGTGGGTGACTCGGTCCAGATTCGATCCGAGATCGTTGATGTCGAGAGTGGTCTGATCGTGGATGCGGTGGAGGCCACGGCCGCTGCAGAGTCCGACCGCGAGCAGGTTCTCGACTCCTTCAGTCAACGCGTCACGGGTGCTATCACAGCGCGGATTGATACCAGGTTCGCCGAGTGGGAGATGGGATCCGATGGATCGCCATCGTTCGACGCTTTCCTGGAGTTCGTCCGGGGTCTCGAGTTGTATCTCGGCCGCGCAGGGTTCCTCCAACCCGAAGGAGCCATCGAGCGGTTCGACGAAGCGTTCCGACTCGATCCCGGGTTTCTCACCCCCAAGGTCTGGGCCGTTCTGGCCCATGACGCCATGGGGGAAGGTGACAGGGCAGACTCCCTGGCGTCCTCCCTGGCCGACGCCGACCAGTTGGCGTTGACGGACCGCTACATCCTTAACCACTGGTTCGCCGCCCGGGATGGGCGACGAGGCGAGGCGTTGGACGAGATACGCAAAGCCATGGTTCTTTCGCCCCGGGCCGAGTACATGCCGTTGGCCGTGCTGGCCGCCTTGCAGGCCGGGCGACCGAGGGAAGCGGTGCGATGGATGACCGCCGCGGATACGGTGACGGGGTGGGCCAGCCACTGGGGGCTCTATTCGGCCTCTCTTGCCTGGGCCTACCACGCTTTGGGGATTCACGACCTTGAACTCGAGCCGGCACGCCGGGCGAGGCTCATGGCCCCTGGAAACCAGTACATGCTCAGCTGGGAAATCGCAGCCCTGGCCTCCTTGGCCCACCCGGACCTCGACTCGCGACTTTCCGAGATTCTGGATATGGAGCTAACACCCTACAACAAGGGGCAGGCCCTTTGCTCGGCTGCCAATGAGCTCGTAGGACATGGGCACCGCGTGGAGGGAGCCGAGATGCTGAATCGGTGCATTCAATGGGACCTCGAGCGAGCTGTGGGGGGAGGGGAAAACATCAGGCATCGGCTGTCCTGGTCCCTCATTTTTGCCGGACGGTTCGGTGAGGCCCGACCTTACTTAGAAGAGTTGGCAGCGGACCGCCCCAACAACCTCAACGTGATCGGCCCGCTTGCAGTGCTAGAGGCCGCACAGGGAAATCGGGATGAGGCCGAGCGTCTCGATGGGTTCATCCAGGCTTACCCGGCCAGAGACTCCTACTGGGAGAAAAGGAAGCTCTACTGGCGGGCGGCTATCGCGACACGATTGGGGGATCCGCAGGGAGCGGTCCGGTTACTCTCGGAATACGTGGGGGAGGGCCAATCGTTTCGGGGATTCCACGCAGACCTGTTTTTCGAGCCGCTGTGGAACTACCCGCCTTTTGCTCTACTCATGGAGCCGACAGGGTAACCCCTGCCGCGGTCGTGGTCTCTCCTTGAGCCAGCCTCGGCCTCACCGTCACCGACGTGTGACCCTCAGAACCAGGAGCTTCGGGCGAAGTAGATGTTCTGTTCGCCTGCCCGCCGATCAGTCCACACCATAAACGCTTCACCGCCTGGGCCGACCACCAGGCCCAGATAGTCTCCGAGCCGACCGTGGTAGACGGGCGTTTCTTCGGTAGTCACGCGCACGTTCGTGGACCATGTCACCCCCCCGTCCTCGGAGCGTGCATACACCAGGTTGACGTTTCCCGTGCGCGAGTCGTACCACACGGCGTGGAGGGAGCCGTCCGGTCCCGCAGCCAGGGCCGGCATGAACTGGTCTCCGAGGGGCGAGTCGTTCACGGGACTGGGCCCCGACCAGGTGAGGCCGCTGTCATCCGAAAGGGTGATGAGGATGTCCCAGTCGCCGCTGGCGAAGTCCTGCCAGGCCACCGAGACTCTCCCGCCGGCCTGGGCGGCCACGCTTGGAAATGCGGGAATTCCGACGAAGGTCACTGAGCCGGCCACGGGGTTCACTCGCTGGAGTCCCCTCCAGGACTCTCCATGATCGGGAGAGGTGGCCACCCAAAGGTTGTCGTCGGGCCGCGACCACCACGCCGCAAACACCGATCCGTCAGGGCGCGAGGTGAGAACAGGTCCGGTGGGGTCCTCAGCGGAGTAGGGGAGCATGGAGGGTTGCGACCAACTCACTCCTCCATCCACGGACCTGACGAGGCGAAGAGTTGATCCCTGTTTATAGGAGGCGTATAGCGAACCCGCGCCATTGCTAGAGAGGACTTCCTTGTCGATCTCCGTTGAGTCGGCGGCGGCGACGGTATCCTCCCACGTGAGGCCGCCGTCCAGGGAGCGGGATACGGCGACCCTCCTGCCATCGGGCGACAACAAGACTTCCAGGGAGGCGAAGAACAATGTCCCCGACTCGTCGACGCCGAGCCACGGATCGGACTGGATCCAGCCGGGTGACAAGGGGTCCCTGAGTTGAACTGGGCTCCAGGTGGCCCCTCGGTCCACAGAGCTGGAGAAGCCGACGCGTTCAGCGGCCCCGGGGAAGGTCATTTCCTTCCACGCCACGTACAGGTGTCCAGCACCATCCATGGCGAGGTGGGGTTCCTCCTGGTGCGGAAAGGGGGTTGATCCGGTCAGGCGAACGTCTGCCCCGGCGACGGGATTGACCTGTGCTTCCGCCTTCCCGGTCACACCAGAGTTGGTGGCTGTGACTGTTACCTTCCCCGGGCCTATGGCCTTAAGCTTCCCCGACAGGTCAATGGTGGCCACGCCGGGATCTGAGGTGGTCCATGCCAGGGTGGGCTCGTCGACGACTGCACCGTCTAGCTGGGTCACCGAAGCCCCGAATGGTACCGTGTCCCCGACGAATACCGCGACGGCCTTGGGCGTCACCCTTACCAAGGAGATGTCGGTGGCTTTGCGTGGGGCTACCCCGTCCCCAGAGCAGTTGGCGGTGGCCAGAAGCAGCACAAGCAGGAGCAGTCCTCGGGGCATCGGACGTCCTGACCCAGCGTTGAACGGCAGGTGCGTAAGGGGCCGAGAACCAATCAAACACTCTGTTCTACCGGCCTCCACTGGGACCCATTCTGAGGAGGCCCTGAGGCTCGAAATGGAGAACTTCCTGGCCGTTGCTCCAATGGGGATATCGGTCGAGGAAGGCACTGTTCCCCGAGATGTCCTTCATGCCCGTGCCATCAGAGTTGATGACGAAGATGTCGCCGAGAGGGTCTTGCCAGAACACCACCTTGGTGCCGTCCGGTGACCAAGCCCCTCCCTTTTCCTGTAAATGGGAGGTGGTCAGGTTCACTGGATCGGAGCCGTCCGCATTCATCACGTAGAGCTCGGAGTTTCCCGTGCGTCCCGTCTGAAAAACAATCCGCGTACCATCCGGCGACCAACCGCCGGCCCAGACAACATCGGAGGCGCTGTTGTTAGTCAGGTTCACGGGGTTCGAACCGTCGGCGTTCATCACGTAGACTTCCTCGTTTCCATCCCGGTCGGTGGTGAACGCGATCTTGGAGCCGTCGGGCGACCAGGCCGGCAAAAAGTCACGGGCAGGATGGCTGGTCAGCCGTATCTCCTCCCCCGAGCCGTCGGTGTCGACGGCGTAGATGTCCTCCGGTCCCCACGTATCCGTGTATCGGCTAAACGCTACCCTCGAGCCGTCCGGCGACCAGGCAGGGGCCTCTTCGTGGTGATGGTGTGCGCTTGAAGTCAGGCGGGTCCAGTCGCTCCCGTCGGAGTTCATTACGTACGTCTCTTCGTTTCCCCCTCCCAAGGTGTAGGCGATCTTCCAGCCATTTGGTGACCAGGCCGGCCAGAAGCTGTGCCCGCTGGTGGTCAACTGCCGGAGTTCGGTCCCATCGGCCTTCATGGAGTAGATGTTCGACCCCCCGTAACGGTCCGACGCGAACGCGATTCGACCGGTTGTCGGCGGCCAGCAAGTGACCTTGAACGCCACCTGAGCCGTGCCACTGGTCACGACGGTCGCGGAAGCCGTGTTGTCAGGTGTGGTGCAGTTGACCTGCAGTTCCTCGATACTGACGACGTGCTCCCCGGGGGGGACGTCGATGAAGGTGACGGTTCCATTGGACGCCACATGCTTGCTTTGGAGGCCTACCAAGACGGAGAATCCATCTGGGTCCAAGGTCGCCTTGGCCGTTGCGCCCGAAGTCTGGACAGCCACTACGATGGAGCCCGAATCGTCCGTGAGGTTTAGGGTGCCGGTATCGCCGCACGCCACCATGGCCAAGGTTAGGCCGCCGAGGACGCCTAAAAGGCCGTGTGCCGGCAAGAGTTGCTTATTGATGGTTTCCTCCATCCTGAGGAGAGAGGCCTTGTTGACTGCAAACCCTTGATCAGAACCAGGCTTCTGCAGGCCCTAATCCTTCCTTTCAAGGGTCAAGTGCATCGGAGTATTGAAATCAGCGACATGGGTGAAGACGCCGCCTTGGACCCTCCAAAGCTCCGTGACGCTATCCACGTCGCCTCCGCACGCCCCGTCTTCAGCCGCCACGGTCCACTCATCAATCCCATCTCGCGTCACGCAAAGGCCCACCCCGTCAGCCACGGCCACGCCATCGATGACGACACGAGTATCAAATAGGAGTCGCCACTCCCAGGAGTTTTCCCCGTAGTCGTTGAACCCGATCTTCCCACCATCCACGAGCGTGGTGCCGACACCCATCGTATACATCCCGCCGTCGGTATTCCTCGTGTGGATGGTGACGTCGGAGGTGAAGTCAGGCCATGAGTCCCCCGCTGCCACGAGGGCGGCTTTGAAGGCTGCGAGATGATCCGGCTCGTGTTCAACCACCGAAGCCTCGTCCACCACTACTCTCACCCATCTGGCGGGGTCGTCCTTCCTCTTTCCATCGAAGGTTTGGAAATAGAACTGACCAATGTCTTTTATTTTCGCTGAGACAAGGTCCTTCTTGTCCTCGTAGGCTAGGTCTCCGTCTGGGCCTCCATCATCGGCCCTTATTCCCGGCGCCCGATGGTCGAAGGTCACTTTAAGAGGGATATCCGCCGACGGGGAGGGTTTCCCACCCCCTCCAGGCTTCCCGCCAGGTTTTGCGAATATTGACACCCGGTCTAGATGAATGGCATCCGGCCCGGTTGGTTCGTCCCCACAGGCAGCGACCGCCAACACCAACGCCGGGACCAGCCACCAGTGTGTTCCGCTCGTAGTTATCCCGCTCATCGATCTTCTCCTCCTTCGGGAGTCATTTGGGAGTGACCCACAACGACTTGTTTCAGGACACCTGATCACCCTGATCCGACGAGAAGAATAGGCTCGGACTCTCACCATTCTGTTACTGCCAGCTCACCACTCTGCTATCCGACCTAAGAGAAAAGGGCGGATGATGTAGGGGGGAAGGGACGGTGGGATGACCCGTTCGGCCGGGCCACTGCACCACCTAGGGGATCTAATGAAGGGGCTTCCGAAGGCCCTGATCCGCCAGATGGAGGACCGAAATGAGTGACATGGAGTCGCTGAAGGCGGCCCACCGCGACCAGGACTGGGACGCAGTGCTCCGACTGGCCTCTGACGATCCCCAGGACGAAGAGGCGCTCATGGTGGGCCTCGCACACTGGTATCTCGGCCACGTTGCCAAGGCCTTACGCTGGCTCGAATCAGGTCTGTCGGAGTCGGAGGAAGTTCACCCCACCCACAGGGGTCAATTCTTACACCCCTTGTTCAACGGGGGGTGTGTTTGTTATTATACCCCTCGGTCAACGAGGGGTGTGTTTTGGGCGCACTTGTTCCGGAGAGAAACCGATATGGCAGGTAGTGATCTCTACACAGGCACGCTGGATGTCATCGTGTTGAAAGCGCTTTCCGGAGGATCGATGCACGGATACGCCGTCGGATCGTGGATTCGGAAATACAGTCGGGAAGCCATGGGTGTCAGGGAGGGTGTGCTCTATCCGGCGTTGCACCGCCTCGAGCGAAAGCGGTTGGTGGAGGCACGCTGGGGAAAGACCGACACTGGGCGTCGAGCCAAGTTCTACACGCTCACCAAGGCTGGCCGCGAGCACCTCGAAACGGAGGCAGAACGGCTCACCGAACATTCAGAGGCTGTGCTCTCATTGCTTCGGACGTCTGGCCGTTAGTCGAATGTCCATTTTTTCCCCCCACCGCCGGAGTGCCACTCGGCTTCACCTTCTGTCACGCCTCGATCATGAGGTGCGCGAGGAGATCCGGTTCTACCTCGAAATGCGGGTGGGCGAATTGGAGGCTGGTGGGCTCGATCCCGAAGAAGCCTGGCGGCAAGCCTTGGAGGCTTTTGGTGATCCGGAGGAAGTAGTGAAGGAGACGAAACACGCATACGTGAAGGGCTCCGCCATTGGGAGAAGGATCGATCTCTGGTCTAGCGTCTTTAGGGACCTTGTCTTCGCGATACGCACACTCCGCAAAAGACCAATGTTCACGACTGCCGCAGTGATCTCTTTGGGACTCGGAATCGGGGCGAACACGGCGATCTTCAGCGTAATGAACTCCCTTTTGGTTCAACCTCTAAATGTGGCTGAACCAGACCGATTGACTCCTGTTTATACATCCCAGGCGGGAGGCTCCCTGCACGGGAACACATCGTACCCGGATTTCCTGGACTATCGGGAACGGAACGAGGTCTTCGCAGGGTTGGCCGCCCACACCATCGCGCCGATGGCTGTCGCCGGAGACGGTGCCCCCCGCGTCATGGCGGGCCAGTTGGTGAGTTGGGACTACTTCGAGGTACTGGGCGTGGATCTCGTCTTGGGAAGGGGCTTCCTCCCGGAAGAAGGTGAAACGTTCGGGGCGTATCCCGTTGCGGTCCTGAGCCATGGTACGTGGCAGAACCTGTTCGAGTCCGATCCCGAGATCCTGGGGAGAACCGTGCGCATCAACGACAGCCCTTTCCGGGTGGTCGGGGTCGCCCGGGCAGATTTCGTGGGTCTAATGCCGGTGATCGAACCCGCGTTGTGGGCACCCCTGGCCACTGTGGACCAGGCCCTTTCCTTTTCTCCGAATGTCCAGAGCCGCATCGATCCCTGGTTGCAACTCATCGGCCGTCTGAAGGAGGGTGTGAACGCCGTTGAGGCACAGGCCGCGATGGATGTCTTGGCAACAAATCTCGCGACGGAATTCCCAGGAACGAACCGGAACAAGGGCATCGTGATCGGCGAACTTAACGCAAGTCGTTTGGTGTCCCCGGAAGCGACAGATGGTGCCAGCAGGTTGTTAGCGGTCCTCCTCGCGGTCGTGGGTTTCGTGTTGCTGGTGGCCTGTTTCAACGTCGCGAATCTCCAGTTGGCCAAGGCCACTGCCCGTCGCCGTGAGATCGCCCTCCGTTTTTCCCTCGGCGCGTCCCGGTTTCGTATCGTCAGGCAACTCCTGGTCGAGAGCGTCCTGCTGGCATTGTTTGCCGGTGGCCTAGGGCTGGTGGTGGCGGTTCTTGCCCTCCGTGCACTGCAGACGATCCAAGCTCAGATGGAAGTGCCCCTACAGATCCTCATCAACATGGACCTCCCTGTTCTAGGCTTCACGTTGTTGCTTTCGTTGGCGACGAGTGTGGTGTTCGGGCTTGCCCCAGCACTGCAGGTGCTCCGGCCCGGTCAGTCGGATGCCATGAAAGACCAGGGGCACGGCTCGGGCCAGGCACGAACCAGCGCTCGTATCCAGAGCGCCCTTGTTGTGGCCCAAGTGGCTCTTTCACTGGTGCTTCTTGCCGGTGCGGGCCTTTTCATGAAGAGCCTGAGCAACACGCTTGCCATCGATCCGGGGTTCGATCTCCCCAACGGCGTCCTGATGCCGATGAACCTCGGATACGGACAATACGACGAGGCCGAGGGCAGAGAACTCCACCAACGTTTGCTGAATCGGGTGAGGTCGATGCCAGGGGTTGAAAGTGCAGCTCTGACCGCGTTCGCTCCGTTGGGGATCACCCACGGACATCACGACGTGTACATCGATGGGTATGAGGCCGCTCCGGATGAGCTGATGCTGGTTAAACGCAACATGGTCTCACCGGCTTATTTCGAAACCATGGGAGTCCGGGTGCTCCGCGGCCGCGCCATCGACGAACGAGATACCGAGGATGCAGATCCCGTTGCCATGGTGAACGAGACCATGGCCCGACGGTTCTGGCCTGATCAGGATCCTCTCGGCCGCACCGTTCAGGCCGACCTGGGGATCACCTATTCGGTGGTGGGCATCGTTGAAGACGGGAAGTACGGGTCCCTTCAAGAGACGCCAGAATCCTATCTCCTTCTGCCCCTCAGCCAGAGCGAATACGTCGAACGGATGAATCTCGTGGTGAGTACCCCCGGCGATGCGTCAGCTTTGACCCGCCAACTCTCGGCGGTAGTGCGAGAGATCGCTCCGGGCCTGCCACCATCCACAGCTTTGACCAGCCG
>JABDNZ010000209.1 GCA_013043565.1 Gemmatimonadota bacterium
GGGGGCCGGCCCAATTCTGGCCGGCCCCCGCTTCCGCTTGAGGGTACCAATGGGTGGGACTATGTTGGGCGGGTTCTTTACCGGAAGACGACCAACCGATCCGGCCGAACCATCCGCTGAGAGGCCGGAATCGTTCCTCCACCTCGACGGAAGAGACGCCATGAGAATCCGACCTCCAACCATACTCCTTGCCATCATGGCCCTGGGCATGGCGGGACCAATCGCGGCACAGGAAGGGCCCACTCTGGACGACACCTGGATGGAGGCTTTCCAGTGGAGGTCCATTGGGCCAGCCAACATGTCCGGCCGTGTCACGGATATCGAAGGGCTTTCCAGTCCTTCGAAGACCTTCTATGTGGCTGCTGCGGCCGGTGGCATCTGGAAGACCACGAACAACGGGACCACTTTCCGGCCCCTCTTCCAGACCGAGCGGGTTGCGGCCATGGGCGACCTTGCCATCGCCCCGAGCGACTCCATGCAGATCTGGGCTGGAACGGGGGAGGAAGACTCCAGGAACTCAATTTCCCCAGGAAGCGGCATTTACAAGTCTACGGACGGGGGACTGACCTGGGAGCTGAAAGGATTGGAGGCCACCGAGCACATCGGCCGGATCGTCGTTCACCCCGACGATCCGAACACCGTCTGGGTTGCGGCGTTGGGGGCCCTCTGGAGATCCAATCCGGAGCGGGGGCTCTACAAGACGACCGATGGGGGCGAGACCTGGGAACTGGTGAACTTCGTGAGCGACAAAGCCGGTTTCGTGGACGTGGCGATTCATCCCAAGGACCCCGATGTACTTCTTGCCGCCAGCTGGGAGCGGGAGAGGGGCCCGTACTACCTCCAGAGCGGCGGGCCGGGGAGTGCACTGTGGAAGAGCACGGACGGAGGCGACAGCTGGGAGAGGGTCGAAGGAGGAGGCCTCCCGGAAGGAGAGCTGGGCCGCATCGGTATCGCGTTCGCTCCGAGTTATCCCCAGGTCGTCTATCTGATGGTGGAAGCCAACCCCGTCGAAAACGCAGATGGAGAAGAGGAGCGCACGTCGGGATTGTACCGATCCCAGGATGGAGGAGAAACCTGGGAGTTCATAAATCCATTCAACACCCGCCCGTTCTATTACTCCGAGGTCAAGGTCGATCCCATGGATCCGGATCGGGTCTATTTCTCCTCACTCAGGTTCAGCACGGACGGCGGCCGAACCGCAGCTACGGCGGGCCAGGGCGTCCATGTGGATTACCACGCGATTTGGATCGATCCGCTGGATCCTGAAAGAATCGTTCTGGGGAACGACGGCGGGATCGCGGTCAGCTTCGATCAGGGGGGGAACTACATCTTCCCGAACACCTTCCCCATCGGTCAATTCTATGCGGTCAGCTACGACATGGCCGTTCCCTACAACGTCTGTGGGGGGTTGCAGGACAACTACAGCTGGTGCGGTCCCAGCCGGAAAGCCAGGGGAGCCATCACCAACCATGACTGGTTCAGCGTGAGTGGCGGCGACGGCTTCGTTACCCAGCAGGACCCGAGAAACCCGGATATCGTCTATACTGAGTCCCAAGGCGGGAACATGGGGCGATCCAACCTGGCCACCGGTGAGAGGCAAGCCTTCGGACGCCCGAACTGGAGAGATTCCTACCGGGAGATCCAGGATTCCATCGCCATGCTCTGGCCCGACAGCACCCAGGCCATGCCGTCGCAGCATGCAACCAGGATAGCCGAACTCCAGGCGCGAGCCTCCGCCGACTCCGCCAGCCTTCAACTCAGGTTCAATTGGAACACCCCTTTCTTCCTCTCACCCCACGACCCCGATGTGGTCTACGCCGGATCCAATCGGGTGCTGAAATCCACCAACCAGGGGGACGATCTGGTAGCCATCTCACCCGACCTGTCAAAACAGGACGAGGAGAAGATCCGGATCAGCACTTCCACCACCGGTGGAATTACCGTGGACAACACCGGGGCAGAAACCTTTGCCACAATCGTTTCCCTGGCCGAGTCGTTCGTCCAAGCCGAGCTACTCTACGCCGGCACGGACGATGGAAACCTATGGGTGAGCCCCGATGACGGAGATACCTGGAACGACATCACCGCCAATCTCGATGGGTTGGTGCCTGACGGAACCTACGTGAGTCGGATCGAACCCTCTCACCACGATGCCGGCCGGGTGTATGTCACCTTCGACAACCACCGCAGAGGGGACTTCACGCCATACGTGGTGGTCTCGGAGGACATGGGTGAGAGCTTCCGGTCCATTTCCAGCAACCTTCCAACCGGAAAGCCGGACTTCGCCCATGTCATCAGAGAAGACCACAAAAACGCCGACCTCCTTTTTGTCGGCACGGATGTGGGAGCCTACATCTCACTGAACAGAGGTGATTCCTGGCAGAAGTTCATGAACGGCCTTCCGACCACCCCTGTGCACGACCTTCAGATTCACCCAAGGGACGGCGACTTGATCGCCGGGACTCATGGACGGTCCATTTGGATCGTAAACATCACACCGCTCCAGCAGGTCACCGCATCGGTGATGGCCTCCAATGCCCACCTGTTCGAACCGGCTCCGGCGTTCCATTTCGGGACGAGGCCGACAGGTGGGGAATTCACCGCTCAACTCTACTTCCAAGCTGGAAGCCCACCCTCGGGAGCCCAGATCAGGTACTGGCTCGGTGAGGCCCCCGAGGAAGACGTCGAATTCCAGATCACCGATTCGGACGGAAACGAAGTCCGAACCCTGAACGGATCCAAGAGGGTCGGGTTGAACACGGCCACCTGGAACCTGAGGGGCCAGAGCGTGCCCATCCCCCGGTCCCCATCGGAGGTCCGCGACAGCATCGCTGTGGACAAACGCTTGACCTTCGTTGTCGACTCCCTGGCAGAGGCAGGGGAGGACCGGGAGGAGCTGGACCGTATCGCGGAGCAGCTACGGCGTCCCTCGTTTACCCAGACCAGGGGCGGCTTTGGCGGCGGCGGTGGAGCAGCGATCTCAGGGGAGTTCGTAGAACGCCCGGCCGAGGGCCGAGCCATTGCCGGTGGCGGTGGTTTTGGAGGGGGGGGTGAACTCTCCCTGCAACAGCGGATTACCCAACTCGTTCGAGGGAGCCAGGGCGGCCGGGGCCGGCGGTTCGGGGGCGGCGGCGGTCTCTTTCCGTCCCGCTCCGAGCCCGCTCCCATGGTGGAAGCCGGCACCTACACCGTGACGATGAAGATCGGTGACCGGACCTTCACTCATCCTCTGGTAGTTGGCCGGGCTGCCTCCGCACCTTCAAGATGATGGCGAGAGGTTAGACTGGGCCGCCGAGGCCGCGCGGAGTCTGGAGGGCCGCCCCGAAGGGGTGGCCCTCCTTTCTTTCTTCCCCCGAAACCCCGGATCTTTTGGCCGGAGGGTCCATCAGAAGCACGTTGCAGAGATCTGTTACCCCAGTTAAATAGACGGGTCCTTTGGGAACCCCGAAGACCGATACCATGGGAGACGAATGATGTTCATGAGGATCTCCACCCTCGGGCTGGTCACGTTTCTTCTTGGCCTGTGCTCAGCCTGCGAAGCCCAATATTCCGGCCCCCCCGCCGACCTGGTTGTGATGAACGCCAACGTCGTCACTATCGACAGTGAGAACCCACGGGCCGAGGCCGTAGCCGTGATCGGCGAGAAGATCATTGCAGTAAAGTCCAATAGCGCGATCGAAGCGTACATAGGAGACAACACCGAGGTGATGGATGCCGGAGGACGGCTCATGATCCCTGGGTTCAATGACGCTCATGCCCATTACGGGCCCCTGGATCCCGAATACGTCGAACTACGGTACATCACCGACAAGAACGTCATCACCGAGAGGGTGCGGGAACGGGTCGCCCAGGTACAACCGGGCGTGTTGATCCGAGGGGGGCATTGGGAGCACGAGATGTTCGACGACAAGCAATGGCCCACCAAAGAGCTCCTGGACGAAGTGGCCCCCAACAATCCCGTGGCTCTAAGTCGGGCCGATGGTCACTCCACGTTGGTGAACAGCTATGTGCTCCGGGCTTCGGGAATCACCAATGATACGCCGGACCCGTTCGGAGGAGAGATCCAGCGGGATCCGGAAACGGGCGAAGCCACCGGGATCTTCAAAGAGAGCGCCACCGGCCTCCTCAGGTACAACGCCGTTCGGGTCGAGAGGACTCCGGAAGAACAGGCCGCCCTGAGAGCCCAGGGCTGGGACGACATGCTGGAGTTCACCCGGAGCCTCGGGGTCACCAGCATCCAGCATGCTGGCGGGGGGAACGCCGAGCTCTACCAACGGATGATGACCGAAGGCCGGCTCACGGTGAGAGTCGACGTGGACGGGAGGCTCACCGCGGATCCCGACCGATTAGGCCAGTATGCCGAACTCCGTGATGCCTATCCCCCGAGCGGAAACTGGATTCGGTTCGGGTACTTGAAGGGGTTCATAGACGGAACCCTGGGTTCGGGAACGGCCATGTTCTTTGAGCCATTTGAAGACGAACCGGACAAGCGAGGCCTCCCGCAGATGACCTACGAGGAGCTGGAAGAGAGGATCGTGGCGTCTGATGCCATGGGCTTCCAGGTCGGGATCCATGCCATCGGCACCGAGGCGAACCATTGGATACTGAACGCTTACGAGAAGGCGCAGGAGGTGAATGGAGTCCGGGACAGTCGCCATAGGAGCGAACATGCCCAGGTCCTCATTGATGAGGACATTCCGCGCTTCGCAGAGTTGGGAGTCGTGGCATCCATGCAGCCGACACACTGCATCACTGATAAGCGGTTCGCTGAAAAGCGGATCGGCCTCGAGCGGAGCAAAGGGGCATATGCGTGGAGGCGTCTGCTCGATGCTGGCGTGAACATCGCATTCGGGACCGATTACTCGGTCGAGCCCCTTCCTCCATTGGAAGGAATCTACGCCGCCGTAACCCGAAAAGACCGCCTTGGCGAGGAAGGCGATGGGTGGTTCCCCGATCAGAAGCTCACCCCCGAGGAGGCTATCGAGCTTTATACCCTCGGCTCGGCCTATGCCCAGTTCATGGAGGATCGGAAGGGGATGATCAAAGAAGGACATCTGGCCGACATGGTCCTATACGACCGAGACTTCATGACGGGCCCGGAAGAAGAAATCATGCAAGCGCTCGTCGACTACACCATTGTCGGCGGGAAGGTGGTCTTCACGAGACAGTAGAATCAGAAAGTCAGAGATGAACCGACGTGAGTTCCTTCTGGGGGCCCTGGGGGCAACCGCCGTCCTCTCTCGCGCAGGATGCACGGGTGGCCTCGGGGTACCAGACCGTACCGGATACCTCTACGACGACCGGTTTCTGGACCACGATTCTGGCGAGGGCCACCGAGAGAGCCCAGCCCGGATGAGGGCGATACGGGACCGGGTAGGTCAAGCAGAATGGTACCCCGGGCTCTTTCAGATCGAGGCAAGAGAGGCCGACATCGAGACCGTCTCTCTGGTTCACACCCCCGAGTACATCGATCTGGTGAAAACCGAGTGTGAGTCCGGCTCGACCCGACTCTCAACGGGCGACACGAACATCTCCCCCGCTAGCTACTCCGTCGCCTTGGCCGGGGTGGGAGGGGTGGTGGAGGCGGTCGACCGCGTCATGAACAAAGAGGCGAAAAACGCTTTTTGTGCCGTTCGACCCCCGGGCCACCATGCCTCTGCGGAACGAGGAATGGGTTTCTGTCTCTTCAACAACGTCGCGATAGCAGCCCGCTACGCTCAGAAAGCTCATGGCGTGGACCGAGTGCTCATCGCGGATTGGGACGTACACCACGGAAACGGAACACAAGACACGTTCTATTCCGACAACTCCGTGTTTTTCATGAGCACACACCAGACTCCCCTCTATCCAGGTACCGGCGCGGAGGAGGAGATGGGTGAGGGCCCAGGGATAGGGTCCACGATGAATCGTCCTTTCCCGCCAGGGGCCGGAAACGACGAGATTCTCGGCGCTTTCCGGAACGATCTCCTGCCGGCTGCGCGAGAGTTCAAGCCAGATCTAACGATCATTTCAGCCGGATTCGACTCGAGGATCGAGGACCCCCTGGGGAGCTTCACCGTGAATGACGAGGGATTCCGGGAACTCACCCGGATCATGATGGAGATCGCTGCCATCTCCGGCGGTGGACGACTGGTTTCGGTGTTGGAGGGAGGCTACAACCCTGCCGGCCTGGCGTCGGCTGTGGCAGCCCACATCGACGAGCTCCGGAGAGCCTGATTTCGCGGTACGCCGGAACACCAAGGGACCGGTGAGTTTTCCGATCCCGAAGCTCATGGTCCGTCAGTACGCCAAACCGTATGCTTCCCGACGGGGATCGCTGGCCACGACCAGGGTCCCGACCGCTGCCTCCACCATGATCATCTGGGCCCCGCCGAAGGTGGCGGTCCATCCTGGGACTACCCGGAGGGAGTGCCCCCGCCTCGCCAGTTCCTCAAGGGTCGCCGGGGGCATACGATCCTCGATGGCCACATCCAAGCCCGGATAGCTCCTGAACCGGGGAGCTTCTATGGCTTCCTGGGGCGTCAGTCCGAAGAGCAGCAGGTTATTGATGATCTGGGTCAGGGATTGGGTCTGTCCGTCTCCACCCGGGGTGCCGAGGGTGAAAGCGAGGTCGCCATCCCGAAGCGCCATGAGGGGGGTGAGGGTATGGTAGGGCCTCTTTCCGGGAGCTACGATGTTTGGGTGAGTGCTATCCAGTGAAAAGAGGGCGCCGCGGTTCTGCAGGACCACCCCGCTTCCGGGCTCCAGGATTCCCGATCCGAAACTGTTGAAGAGGCTTTGGATCCAGCTCACCGCATTCCCCCACTGATCCACAGCCGTCAGGTACACCGTGTCTCCAGAGTCTTCCAGTTGGTCGGGGGAACTCGCCTTCCCCACCGGGAGGCCGGGAGATACATCGGCTGCGGCTCGATCTGGAGCTACCAGCTGCGAGCGCTCCTCCAGATAGGGCGAATCCAAAAGCCGATCGAGGGGAATCTCGACGAACTCGGGGTCTGCCGCCCACTGGTTCCGATCCGCGAATGCCAGTTTCTTCAACTCGATGAGGGTGTGGAGGTACTCGGCCCCAGCCGGGTCCAGTCCACCCACTCCCCGACTTTCAGCCATCTCCAGAATCTGTAGCTGCGCAAAACCCTGGGTATTGGGAGGCATCACCAGGATCTGGTGGCCCTCGTATTCCGTGGACAGGGGGTCCACCCAGGTGGAGGTATGAGAGGCGAAGTCCTCTTCCCTCAGGTACCCACCTTCCCTCTCCAAGTAGGCTGAAATGGACTCAGCCGCAGCCCCTCGGTAGAAGCTGTCCTTCCCTTGGGAAGCGATGGCTCGAAGCGTGACGGCGAGGGCTGGGTTGGTCAGGAGGGTCCCGGCTTGGGGCGGTTCACCCCCGGGTAGGAAGAGGTTCAAGGCTTCGGCGTTCAGGGCTCCGGAACCCGCCATCATGTCCGATCCAAGACGTTTCGAGATGGGGAATCCCTCCGCTGCGTATCGGATTGCCGGCTCGAGGGCTTCCGCCAGCGTGATGGTGCCAAACCGCTCCAGGGCGTCGGCCCAGGCTGCCACGGCCCCGGGTACCGAAACGCTCAAAGCACCCTTCTCCGGGATCGCGTCTGGGTGACCGGCCTCATGAAAAAACGACGGCTCCGCCAAAGCCCCGGCTCTCCCACTCCCGTTGAGGCCGATCACCTCCTCCGCGGAAGCGTCGTAAATCAGGGCGAAGGCGTCCCCGCCGACTCCATTCATGTGGGGCCGGACCACAGCCAAGACACCGGCCATTGTGATCGCCGCATCCACGGCGTTTCCACCCCGCCGCAGGACCTCATACCCAGCCGCAGTGGCTAGCGGGTGCCCCGAGGACACTGCACCGGTCGCTCCTCGCACGTCCGGCCGACTCTGGGAAGGGGCCGTCCACCACTCCGCCTGGGATCCGTATCCAACCGCGGACGGGGGCCCGCCCGCCGGCGCGGTTCGACAGCCCAGGAGAAGCCCAAGCAGAGCCACCGGTGCCCAAATGGGGGAGACCACGAACCTCCTATGCATGTGCCCTCTCTCGAGCAGCTTTCGCCCGTTTTCGAAAGGACCTCAATGGCCCTCTGGGATCGTCATCAGTGCGTTGAAAAACAGCTTGAATGTGCCGTGGGTCTGGGTCCGGTGTTGTGCCCGGAAGCCGATAAGAACCACCGTGCCCTCTCCGTGCTCCACGGAGACGACAGCGGCCTTGTTGGCGATGGCCTCCTCGCCCAGGAGCCATCCGCTCTGGAGAATATCCCTGTCCTGGTACGTGACGATCCTGCTCACTCCGGCGCTGGCCGGTCCCGAAACGGTCTCGTACACCTGGCCCTGGGCCAGGAAGAGGGCCAGGGCATCCTCCGGCATGCCGAAGGCGTAGGGGTTCTGGTTATTCACGTTCACCTTGAGAGTTGAACCGGGGGACCAAAACTCATTCCCCCACATTCCGGCAACAGCGTTTCGGACAGGTAGGTTGAACTCGTCGATGGCCAGATCCCCGGCCTGGGCGAATGTGACCAGGGTCCCACCGTTTCGAACGAAGGCGTTGAGAGCGTCGATTCCCGCCTGACCAAAACCGGAACGGTATTCCGGAGGAATGGTGCTGGGGTCCCCGCCCCGACCGTACCCCCCGCCCCCTCCACCACGTATCCCGGTCATCATCCCTTTCGAGTCGGCAGCAAGAACGATGACGTCGTACTTCTCCGAGAGATCCCCGGCCAGGATGTCCCCATCCAGCATTTTCGTATACTCGAAGCCGAAGTTTTCCAGAAGGAGGCGAGTCCACCCCTCGTCCATGTTCCCGCCGAGGTACCGGTGGTACATCCCTATGCGTTGCTTTTCCAGGGGGTAGCTGGCGGCAGGGGCTTCTCCGGAGAGGGGCTCGAAGCCCACCCCGGTTTCGGCCGCCACGTCGGCGACCACGGAAGGTGATACCTCTGGATCCACAATGAAGTCTCCAGCTTCGACCCCCTCCCCGCCATGGGCGACTCTCCGAACAGACGCTCCAGCGTCGAAAAGGAGGTTCACGGCATGGAACGCATCGTTCAGCTGGCCGTCCAGTCTGTAGCCACCGGCCCCGGCCATCACCTCCCCATCCGGATCCAGCCAATCCGTCACCGTGGCCAACGGGGCCGTCACCGCCGTCTTCACAGGATCGGCCCGAACTCCCATGAACTCGGCGAAGTTGTCGGTAGAGAGGTCATACGGCCGGATCGGGTTCCCGTCAGAGTCTCGGGTGAAGCTGTTGTCGGGATAGTAGGTCTGGCCAAGAACCCATCGAATCAGACCACGCTTCGGTTGGGCCATGGAGACCACATAGCTGCCACCGCCGTACACCCGACCCTCGTGGATGAACTGGTCCTGAGCCCGTTCCACCGTCACCCCCTGCCCCAGGAGTTTATTCACGAGCTTTTGCATCGTGAGAGGGTCGTGTTGCTGGGAGGGGATCACATAGGCTTTCACCTCCCCCTCGAGGCCCCGTTGGATCTGACGACTGGACTTGTTATAGGCATTCAGGAGAACTGTCTTCCGGTTCTTCGCGGCGATCTCCAAAGGAGCAACCGTCGCCACCTTCTGCATCTCGACGATGTCCCGAACATGCCACCAACCGCCGGGCCATGGGTTGGGAAACGTTGTCTGCTCCTCATACTCCGGGAACTGGCGGGACCCTCCCAGCTGGTCGGGGTGGATATAGATGGGTGTGGCCAGGCGAGCGCTGGCGCCCTCGGTCAACATGCCTGCGATGTTATGGAAGGGTGTGATCCAGTGGAACCCGAAGTGGCCCCATCCTGAGTAGATCGCCGCGCCGATGGCCCCCTTCAGATCCGCTTCGTCCATCTTGTACCCGATGTGGGCTCCGTACCAGGACATCTCCCTCCAGACCAGGGGATCAGCCTCGGGTCGGATGGGCTCTGCATAGGGCGGGATGGCCATTCGGGCCGTATAAGACCCCATCTGGTGGTGATCGATGTAGCCCTGCGGGACCCACTCACGGAACATGATCCTGGCTCCGTACTCCGACTCGATGGTCGCCCTCATGAAGGCGTCCCGGTTGTTGTCGTGACCGATATAGTGATGGTAGAGCCAGGGCATCCCAGCCCCTTCGTATTCCGTTCCCACCCACCGGTTGTACCACTCGGTGATCATGATCTCCCCATCGGGGTTCAGGCAGGGGATCACGATGGCGATGGCATTGTCCAGGATCTCCAGGGTCACTTCATCGTTTTTCGTCGCAAACTCGTAGGTGATCTCGGCGATTCCCTGGCTGGCTGCCACCTCCGACGAGTGGAGCCCATAGCTCTGAACAAAAACCACCTTGCCGTTCTCGATGGCGTTGTCGATCTCCGCTTCGGAGTGACCTCGTGGGTCGGAGAGAATGGCGTTGAGCTCCTTCAGTTCGTCCAATCTCGCCAGGTTTTCAGGTGAAGAGATGAAGAGGGTGATGAACCGGTTCCCGAGGGTGCTCTCGCCCATTTCCATGACATGGATTCGGTCACTCTGTTCGTCCAGAAGATCATAGTACTCCAGGAGTTGATCCCAGTGGGCCAGCTTCCGGTCCGCTCCCATCTGGAAACCGAAGAATTCCTCCGGGGACGGGATTCCCTGGCCTAGGAGGTGGGCCGGGAGGGACAGTGCGGCAAGGAGGACTAAGAGGACGAACGAGGGGACAGCTCTGCGCTGGTACATGGCTCCCTCCGAATGTGGTCATGGTTTGGAAAGGGACAGCCTAGAGGCGAGGGGGCAACTCCGGCAAGAGAGGAGAAGGTGGAGCAGGCTCGGATCCGCGGAAGAATGCCCCCAACGGTTAACCACCCTACATTTCCCCAAAACGGATTCCTCCCTCCGGAGGTTGGCATGAAGGCTTTCCCAGTCCCAGCTTTTCGGCTGCTACTAGCGGCCACCCCTCTGATCCTCTCCTCGTGCAGTCCCGAGACTCCTCCGGACGCCCAGGCCGACTGGATCCTCACCGGCGGACAGGTGGTCACCGTAGATGAGGACTTTTCCATCGCCGAAGCGGTTGCGGTGAGGAAGGGCCGGATCGCCTCCGTAGGCTCTGCTCGAGAGGTGAGCGCCCTCCAAGGCCCCGCAACTCGAGTGGTGGATCTGCAGGGACGTACGGTCATCCCCGGTCTCCAGGACTCACACATCCACTTCCTGAGCCTGGGCCATGATGTGAACTATGAGGCCGAGCTCACCTTTGCCATGACCGCCGAAGAGATCGTGGAGGAGATCCTTGCGTTAAAGGACCGGCTGGACGCCCAGCCCGGGGACTGGCTCATCGGAAACCGCTGGGACCAATACAAATACCCGGAAATGGTCACGCGCTGGCAGCTGGACGAGGTGACGCCGGAAAACCCGGTCATGTTGAATCGGGTGTACCGCGGTGTGGCGGTGAACTCGTTGGTGTTCGAGATGATGGGCATCCGCGACAACGATCCCTCCACCTGGCCCAGTTGGTGGTTGGAGGATCCGCCCGACCTGACCTTCGAAGACAAGATCTTCCGAGAACCCCGGATGCTGACCATCGACGGACAGCGGCGAGAACTCTCCATCCCAACGGGGGCATTCGTGGGCTCTCGGGCATCGCGCCTGGTTGCCCGGCCCGGAAGCTTCCCCGGGTCCGGAGGAGGTGCTCGGCTTGTCGGGTCGCCCGACGAACCGGATCCCTTCGAGATCGACGTCCAGAGCGTGCACCTCGGGGCTTTGGAAATGCTCTCACTGGGTGTAACGAGCATCGTGGATCCGTCCTCCCGGTTCGGCCACAACATGAGGGTTTACCAGGAGGCGGTGAACCGGGATCTCATGGCTGGGCTGAGGATCCCGGCTGTTTATGAAGGGACCTTTTTCAATGAAGGCCTCCCAGAGATGAGGGACCACCTCGACGGGATCATGGTCAACAACCTGGGAGATTCATGGCTACGCTGGAGGGGCACCAAATTCTACGCCGACGGTGGGGCGGGAACCCGAAGCGCCTGGCTGTCAGAGTCCTTCTCCAACTGGGAGGAGTTCGAAGGTGAACTCAACCGGGGGATCCCCGTGGAAGCCAGTAACGACGCGCGAGAAGCCCAGTTCAGAGTGGCGGCTCTGGAGTTTGGATGGGACCTCCACACCCACACCTGTGGCGACATGGCGATGCGTCAAACGGTGGACCTCTACATGGAGATCATGAACGAGATTCGAGCAGGGAGCCCGGAGGCAGATCTACGCTGGAGCTTGATTCACGCGTACCTCCCCATGGAGCCCGAGACTCGGGTCCTGGAGGACATGGCCGCTTATGGCATCATCGCCTCCCTGAACCCGGTATTCCACTGGCAGGAAGGATCGGCCTTCCTGGCGAACCTCGGGCCTGAGCGTTTCGCCCGAACAAAGCCGTTCCGGTCGTATATCGACGCCGGTGTCATGATCAACTCTGGCTCGGACTACCCCGTCACCAGCCACGATCCGTGGATCGGGATGTACGCCCTCACAACCAGGAAATCCCAGGCAGACGGGGAGGTCTATGGTCCAGACGAAACCATCGGCATCGAAGACGCGCTCCGGACCTATACCATCAACGGAGCGTTTCTGACGTACGACGAGGACGACAGGGGAAGCCTGGAGGCCGGGAAGGTCGCGGACCTCGTCGTGCTGGAGCTGGAGGGCATTCACAGGTTGGAGGAGGACCCCGAACTCTTGTTCGAGATGAAGGACCGTGTCCTCCTGACCATGTCGGACGGGATCGTGCGATACGAGAAGGAGGGGGTCTTCTGAGAGGTGTGAGGTTGGTCTAGTCCGAGTCCTTCCCCGACTTGAGCTGCCTCTCGAACTCAACAACATCCACGATCCGACGGACCGAGCCTTCGAGGTCCTCCAGCTGGCGCTCCATATTATCCAAGCGTTGGTCCCGGATCAGCTCCGCGGCAGGATCCCGCGGGCCCTGGAGTTTCCTCAGCTCGCGGCGGGAGGCCCTGGTCAGGAATCGGTAGGTAAGCCCGCAAACGGGTACGAGCACACCCACGATGATCGCACCCGTAATCATGAGCTCTTGAATCTGCCACCACTCCATAAAGCTTGGCTCCCGCGGAAAAGGACGGATCTGAAGACGCTTCGAATAAGCTACGTAGCTGAAGGAGGAGCTTCCAGCTATTCTTTCGGCAGCGGTCCAGCGGGCTGCAAGTTTCCCTCACAGGCGGGGCACTTCAATGACCGAGCTCACCGGCCCAACCACTCAGTCCGAACGGATCTTATCCCTCGACGTACTCCGGGGGTTTGCCGTCTTGGGCATCCTGGTCATGAACATCCAGCATTTCTCCATGGTTGGGCCGGCGTACTTCAACCCGACGGCCTACGGCGATCTTTCCGGGCTGAATTATGTCGTGTGGCTCTTCAGCCACCTTTTCTTCGACATGAAGTTCATGTCCATCTTCAGCATGCTGTTCGGGGCGGGGATTGTCCTCATGGCGGAGAGGATGGAGGAGAGCGGACGAAGGCCGGGTCGGGTTCACTACAGGCGTACACTGATTCTTCTGCTTTTCGGCCTAGCCCACGCATGGCTCATATGGACCGGTGATATCCTCTACTCCTACGCCATGTGCGCCCTGCTGGTCTATCTCTTCCGAAAGAAGCAACCAAAAACCCTGATCATTCTTGGGGTCATCTCCATCGCGGTGGCGTCCATCATCAGCCTCGGCGGCCAGTTCTCCATGGAATTCTGGCCCGAAGACCAGGTGGCGGCCATGGCCAAATTCTGGTCCCCGGACCAGGAGCAGGTAGCGGCCGAGCTTTCGGCCTACCGCGGGGGATGGATGGCTCAGAACGAGTTCCGGTTCATGATGGCTCCCCAGATGCAGATCAGCGGGTTCCTTTTCAGCGTCTCCTGGCGGGCGGGTGGCTTGATGCTGGTGGGGATGGGCCTCTACAAGCTGGGGGTCTTCTCCGCATCTCTGTCGGACAAGACGTACAAAAAGATGATCCTGGCTGCGGTCCTCCTGGGGCTGCCGCTGGTATTGGCCGGCGTTTGGTTCCGGGAGTCCACGGATTGGGCCATGGAGACAGGTTTCTTCGGTGGGAGCCAGTTCAACTACTGGGGAAGCCTGTTTGTGGCGTTGGGCTGGGTGGGGGCAATGATGTTGTTCTGTCAAAGCAACGCCGGTACCAGGCTCTACCGCTCCCTGGCGGCCACCGGCCAGATGGCCCTGACCAACTACCTGACCCAAACCCTCATCTGTACCACGCTCTTCTACGGGCACGGCTTTGGCCTGTATGGCCATGTGGAGCGCACGGGTCAGTTCCTCATTGTCCTTGCCGTCTGGGGCGTCCAGCTCCTCTGGTCGCCCTGGTGGTTGGCGCGGTTCCGGTTCGGGCCCTTCGAATGGTTGTGGAGGTCTTTGACGTATTGGAGGTTGCAGCCTCTGCGAAGGTGACCCGGACACAGTTGGCTTTGAGCTTCAGGACGGAGAACAACAATGGATCCGATCCGAGAGGGGATCATTCAGATTGCCGACAATGTGTCGGCAGGCCTTCAGAATGCCTGCCAGACATTCGGCTTCCTTCCGGATGGAAGGGAGTTGGTGGATATGTCGGAGACCGACCATGGGTTGAAGGTGGCATTCTCCGATCGATCCGAAGAAGGCTGGCCCGGGTTCACCGTGAACCTCCCCGCCGAGGCCCTATTCTCCCATGCCTGGATTGGGTTCCTTGCGAGGAGGGCGGCCTGGACGGTGCGCCAAGCCCCCAAAGCGGTGGTGGACCACCTTTCTGCATATAACGAAGGCTTCCCGGCGCCGGGCCGGCGATCGTACAGAGGGTGGACCTTCCTCTTGGACGACGGTGTCGAGATCGGCGTCGGAGGGGCCCGAGATGGAATCGTATTCCTGGCAGTGAAACAGACCCGGGAGCCCGAGTCCATCGGGGACGCCATCAAAGCAAGGAATTCGCGCTACAAGGAACGGTGGGGGGATCTCTGGAAGTAGATCCCGCCGAGGCCTGTGAAGATCGGCCGCAGAGCCGGCCTCAATCTTTGACCGTCACATACTCCAGGATCTTCACCACCTGCTGGGGCGTCTCCGCAACGGCCTGGGCCGCCGCATCCAGCTCTTTGAGGGCGTGGGTGAACTCCGGCGGATGGATCACGATGAGCTGCTTGCCCAAGGCCGCGGCATAGCCCGCGTCGAAAGCGGCATTCCACTGCCGGTACTTCTCCCCGAATTTCACCACCACCACATCGCACCGCTCGATTGCCGTCCTGGTTCGGACGGAATTGATGAGCGCCCCTTTGTGATCCTTCCAGAAGTCGTTTTCTTCAGCCCCCAGAATCCCGACCCCAACGTCGTCGGAAGCCGGGTGATCCGTCACCGGGGCCATAAACTCCACCGGCAAGCCGGAGGCCTCGGCGCCGTCGACGATCTCTTTCCGCCAGTCGCTATGAATCTCTCCGGCCAAGTAAACCATCAGGTCCATTCGTGTCCCCTTTATTTATATCTGAAACCCACACCGGTCGTATACTCGTCGTAAGGGTAAACCAACTGGCCCCTTCTCGGAACCCGGCCAACCAACAGGATCGCCCACAAACGGGATGGCATGGATACTCTAGTCAAAGACGTACGGTACGCATTTCGGAAAATGCTACGATCCCCGGCCTTCACGGCCGTTGCCCTGATCTCTTTGGCTGTCGGGATCGGTACCAACGCTGCCGTCTTTGCGTTGGTGGAAGATTTCCTGTTCACGGACCTTCCGTACCAGGACTCGGATGACCTCGTAGAGATCTACCTCACTCAGGAGGTGTTCCCGTATAGCCCCCTGTCCTATCCCGACTATCTCGATGTGAGGGACGCCACCACGGAGATCTTCGAAGAGGTGGCCGCGGGCGGGTTCACCTTCGGGCAGGTGGACCAGGGGGACCGTGTAGGAAGTGTCCTGGGAGAGTTGGTGAGCGGATCATATTTCCCCCTCCTCGGCCTGAATGCAGCCGTGGGTCGAACCCTCCTCCCTGAAGACGATATCTCCCCGGGAGCCCACTTCGTGGTGATGCTGGGGTTCGGGTATTGGCAACGGGAATACGGTGGAGATCCGGGGGTCGTCGGCCAGACGGTTCGCTTGAATGGCC
>JABDNZ010000274.1 GCA_013043565.1 Gemmatimonadota bacterium
GGGTAATAGACGATGACCGAGCCCACTTCGGCCCGGTTCCGAAGGAGGATTTGCGGGAAGGCAAGAAGACCGATTTGGAGAAGAAAAACCGCGACGAGGGCGGCCACGATTCGGCGGCCCCAGCGTGACAGTCTGCCGGCGCGAGAAACCGTTCCAGGTTCGTGGTTCTTTTTCGGCATGCCGAAGGAATAACCCCCCGCGGCTTTCGCTGCGAGGGGTTTATCCAGGCAGGCGCCGGGTCGACGCCCACCTATTTCGGGGTGACCGACCCTACGGAACGATCTCCAGCAGCTCGACCTCGAAGATCAGCGTGGAGTTCGGGCCGATCTGGCCCTGGCCGCCGGGGCCGTACCCGATTTCGCTCGGGATGAAGAACTTGTACTGGCTCCCCACGGCCATGAGTTGGAGTCCCTCGGAAAATCCCTGAATGACGCCACTGACGCCGAACGTCGCGGGCTCCCCTCGGTCATAGGAACTATCGAACTGAGTCCCGTCGACCAGGGTTCCGACGTAGTGGATACTCACCGATTGGTCGGGTCCAGGCCTCTCTCCCTCACCCTCTCTCAGGACCTCGTATTGCAGACCGCTCTCGGTGACAACTACACCGTCCCTCGCCGCGTTCTCCGTGAGGAAAGCCGCCCCCTCCAGGGCGTTCTTTTCGGCCGCCTCGGCCATCATGCGGTTCTGCTCCTCCATGACCTTCTGGTTGAAAGCCTGGCTCGCGGTCTGAAGCTCCTCTGGTGGGATGGCGGGGTCGTTCCCTGCCATGCCGTCTTTTAGACCGGCCAGGAAGGCGTCCATGTCCATGAAGGAGTCGGTCGGCGCCAATTGAGAGCCGATCTGGATTCCGATTCCGTAACTCGCTTTCTGATCCTCGGTATTCAGCGAGGGCGCGCCTCCCTCAGACTGACATGCTCCGAGGAGAATCGGAAAGACGAAAAGAGCGACGACGATTTTTCGAGACATTTTTTGGTTCCGGTGAATTGTAATCCGTTCCTTGCGAAGGCCGGAAGCTAACGGAGGTCCATGGTCCGGAAAACCCGCCACGCCGCTCCGGCAACCGCGTGTTTCCCGGAAGACCCGACCCGGAAGTTCCGCTAACGTATCACCGGAAGTTCGATGGAGGATGGGTAGATGGAGCTGCGCTGAACCCGTAGGATCGGTGTCCCTGCCTCCGGAACCTGCCGGAATGCCGACGCGTCGTGGCCGGCGATCGCAATGCGGATTCGGTGTCCTGCTCTGAAGAGGAAGGACGTGGGCTCCATTCCGATGGCCAACTCGGTGACCTCCCCAGGGACCATGGGCTCGGCATCGGCTGCCAGGAAGGAGTGGTAGGGAATGGGCCGTTTCCATGCAGATGGTTCTTCGGTGACCTTCCTGTGGATCCCTCGAAGGATTCCTTCCGTTACATAGGCTACCGACCCCTGGGGGCTCACATCCTCCAGATACACGAAGAAGGCCCCGTCGGAATGAGTCGAGCTGAGGTTCAGATTCACCACCGGATACCCAGTGACTTCCAGGTCGTCGGAAAGGGGCTCGGACTCATAAACGAGTAGAGCCAGGTCCCGGGCCGCCCGGTCGGAGTACCATGTATCTGCGAACAGAGGGCCTAGCCAGCGCGGATCGGCTGAGGATTCGGAGTTGAGATTCACCTCGTACAGATCCTCGCCTTGAGCTGCGGTAGGGGCGGAGGTGGTGAGGGACCCATCGACTCCTAGATACCAGGTCTCGATGTCCGTGCCTGGGATGGGCCAGGTCGATGTAGCCTTCCAGACGCCCTCCCCCATGGTGAAATAACGAAGAATCCTCTCCTGGAGAGGTTTATCCTTCCGGAGCACGTCATCGAAAAAGTTCAGGGCCTCCTCCCACTGCAAGTCATCGCTGGGGATCGAATTCCAGCGGCCTCCGTCTCTCAGGGACGAGTTGGAGGAGAGGTCGTGGGTCCAGGCGCCCAGGGTAGCTCGCCGGGGGCCGGTGGACTCCATGAACGCGCGAATGACGCCGTCGGCCGATCCGCCGTCCAGCCAACTCCCCCATTGGTAGACAGCCACTCCCGACTCATCCAGTTCCCCGGCGACGGAGTGGGTACTGAAGTGGTCCAGGCTGAACCCGGAGATACTCAGGTCATCCCTGAACTCGATGGCTTGGACGTCCATGAACGCGTCCAGGTTTCCGGCATGCTCGCCGATGGCTTCGGCCAATAGCTCACCGCTCGGGTCGGCATCCACGGGCACCTGTCGGAACGACTCCCCGTTGACCGAGATGCTTTCATTGCGGTCCATGGCAAAAACGACGTCGCCCCATCCCTGCATGAAAGCTTCGTTGAACACGCCGCCCGGGAAGATGAGGTCTTCGTACTGGTCGTACGTGTCTGACATGGGGACGATGGCCTTGAGTGCTGGATGTCCGTACGCCGCCAGCTGCTGAGCTGCCATGCCAGGGTAGGACACTCCGGTGGCACCCACCCGACCATTGGACCAGGGTTGGGCCAGGATCCAGTCGATGATTTCCCTGCCGTCCTGAAGAGCCCGGTCCGAAAGGGGTTCCTGCCACTCACCGAACGACGCTCCGGTTCCCCGTTCATCGATGGCGATCCAGACGAATCCCCTCTGTAGAGCACGGAGGATGTGGTAGGAGGGTTCCGCACTTCTTCTCCTCCAATAGCGCGTCATTTCCAGGATCGTCGGGAGCAGGACCCCGCTCGGATGATTGGTGGGCACACTCACATCAACGGCGATTCGCACGCCGTCGCTCATAGTCAGGTAGAAGGATCGCAGCGTGGCATTGGTTGCGCCGGTTACGTCCAGGGGATGGGTCTCCAGGACCGTGGTATCGTGATCGCAGCCGAGGCTACCGGCAGATATCGTCAGAAGGGCGAGGGCTATCGCAGTCCTGAACGCTACCCGCCCTGATGCCACGGTCGTGCCCGTCCTCGCCCCCATCGTCAGAACTCCCACCGAAAGCCGATGGAGGGGAGGAATGGCAATAGTTCCTCATCGGGCCATCTGACCCATTTCAAGTCGCTTCCGACTACGTCGGTCCCGTACTCGAAAGAGCGGAGGTTTTGCTGGTCATAGGCGTTGAAGAGGTCGAGGTAGAGGTCAAGCCTCCCATTCTTGACCCTGAACTGCCGGGTTACCCTCAGATCCAAACGGTGGTAGGCTGGGAGCCGGTCGGAATTCCAGCCGCCGAACTCCTCCCTCCACCGTAAGGAGTTTGTTCCACCGGTGCCCTGGAACACGCTGACCGTGTCGAACTGGATGATCTGGGGGGTGAAGGGCCACCCCGAATGGACCTGAAAAGCGCCCGTAAGAGTCCAGTTGGGAGTTGGCCGCCACCCGAGCGTGATCGCAAGTGCGTGGGTCTGATCCCAATACTGGGGCGCCCATGTTCCTTCGATGAGGGTCTCCGTGGAGGAGAGTGCGTAGCTCGCCGACCAATCCCACGCTTCTCCTTCCTTCCTTATCAGGAGCTCCAACCCTCTTGCCCGAGACTCCGTTGGATCCAGACGAACCCGATCCCCATCAAGCTCAGGGAAGGGAAGGATCTCCCGCCAAAGGTTCAGATACATCCGGCGGGGACGCTCCACCTTCCGGTGATAGAGTTCGACCCGGGCCGTGATGCCATTCGAGAGCTCGTGTTCCAGCCCCAAAGCCGTTTGGAGGGCCCTCTCGGAAGGAGCGAAGCTTGTCTCCCCGTCCCCTGCCTCCAACTCGTGCATGCCTTGGGATTGATGGTAAACCCCCCACCCGACCCTTAACGCGGTTCGGTCCCCCAGATCCGCCATGGCGTGGATCCGAGGGGAGAGGTCGGAATCATCGGTGTGGGTTCGTTTGTCGTATCGGAGGCCTACCTCCGCCGTCCCCCACGAAACCGGTTTGAACCGCAGTGCCCCGTAGAGTTCAACTTCGGTTCCCGTGGGGTCCATCTCTACATCGACCGAATCCGGGACACCCACCAGGTCCCCGTTGGCGTTGACGACCAGGGTCCGGGTGCGGTTCGAATAGTCGTAGTGCCCTGAGAGACGATTCGTCAGGAACCCCGTGCGTAGGGCCACCCGGTCCGTGAAATCCACGGTCCAATCCTGCTTCAAACCGGCGAACTCGTAATCGGCCTTGTCGAGGACATCGACCATCTCGGGTCCTCTGACCCGACCCGGATCCGAAATGAACCCCACCCGGCTCCGACTGATTCTCCCAACGGATGCCACGGTTTGGGCCCGAATCCGCTGGGACAGGAAGGCCTTCCATGTGATCCACCCATAGGTGTTTCCCCACCCGGTAGAAACCTCACCATCGTCCCCGTCCGAGTCCGACAGCACGTCCGGATCCAGCTCGAGATCGTCCACGGCATGAAGGATGTGGGCCGACAGAAGATGCCGAGACCCGAACTGGTACTTCACTTTTCCAAGAAGGTCGTAGTACTTCGGTGAGATGTCGTTGTCCACGTCGGTGAGTTTGAAGGCGATATCCATATATCCGCGGCGGGCGGAAAAGAGCCATTGCCCCCTTCCGTTGGCAAAGCCCCCCTGAGACATCACCGTCGCGTTGGTAATCGAAAGGCCAAGTGTGGTTCGGGTTCCCTCCGTGGGGGGCGCCCTGGTCTCCATATCGAAGACGCCGGCAGCCCTATCCCCGAAGTCCACGGGGAAACCGCCCGCGTGCAGGTTGATGCCCCCGACCGCGTTGATGTCTACAATCCCCAGCGCCCCCTCGAAGTCCTTCATGTGGTAGGGCTCGTAGAGCTCCATGCCGTCCAGAAGTATGAGGGTCTCTCGATCCTGGCCGCCCCGGAGATAGAGCCGGGTGGAGATGTCTCCAGAGGCGATTCCAGGGAGGCGTTTCAACGATCGGAACACGTCTTCCCCGACCTGGGGAACGGTTTCGATCTGTTCCCGAGTGAGGGTTTGAAGGGCTACGGACTTCGTGTCGTCCAGGATTACGAAGGTTCCGGGAGAAACGACGAGGCCCGAGAGGGGAATCACACGAAGAGTCAGCCGCACTTCGACCGGAGTTGTCTCGCCGGCGCCTACACGAATACTCGGAATCGTATCTGGCACCCAGCCAAGTCCACTCACTGTCATGCTATACGTGCCGGGAGGGACATTCACGAGGATGAACCGACCGTTTTCATTCGAGAGGGATCCCCGGCCGTCACTCAGCTGGACCAGCACGTTCGGGATTGGTGCCTCGGTTTCCTCGTTCATGACCAATCCGACGATGATCCCCAACGGTGCCTCCTGACCCTCTGGCCTCCGGGGGGATATCCGTACCTGGTTCCCCAGGGCGTCGAAGATGAGGTTGGTTCCCCGCAAGAGGATCCGCAGGGACTCCCGAAGGGTGAGGTCCGTGCAGGGACAGGAGACCCGTCGATTCACGGGAACAAAATCGGGGCTGTAGATCAGGGATGAGCCGGTAGCCCGTTGAACGGCATTGAGTGCATCCCGGAGTGTCATCTCCGACAACTCCAAACCCACGACCCTGTCCAGCGGGGGGGCGCGATCCTGGCCTGCGGTCGATCCTGGGGCGACCCCAGCGAGGAGAAGCGCCATCGCCAGGGTGTGCAGGCTCGCTCGTGGCCTCCGGAGGAAGCTCCTCCGACTCATCAGATCCCCCCTGCCGCGCGGTCTTCCGACCGGGCGTCGGAAACCATGACGAATCCATCGGCGTCGGGTTCGCAAACGGCTTCAGTAACGAGGCATAGGGATTCAGCGACGGCCTCGAACGGATCCCCCTGGAACCATGCCGTTACCCGGCGTTGAGAAAGGTCTGAACCCTCGATTCGGAGGGCGCGGCCGTAAAACCTGGAAACCTCTGCCACCACCTGGGCGAGAGGTGTCGCGTGGTAGAGGAGAGTCCCGTCAGGCCAAACAAGCAGGGCCGCCACATCTTCGACCTCCTGGACTTCCGGCGGGCTCCCATCTGCCATTAGGGCCGAGCTTCCGGCCGGCACCTCAGCTGTGCCCCGGTCGTTCGATACCCGCACCAAACCCTCCACCACGATCGTACCGGTCCCATCATCCGTCGTGCTCACCTGAAACCGGGTCCCCAGGACGGTGATTTCCCCGCCGTCGGTGCGAACCACAAACGGATTGGCTTCGTCCCGGGCCACGGCGAAGAACGCTCGGCCCTCCAGAGAAACCTCCCGCCTGCCCTCCGTCGCCCACTCTCGAAGAGTGCTTCCATGTGCCAGCCGGGCGAAGCTTCCGTCCGCCAGCGTAACCGTCAAGTCTTCGGCTTGGGCTGCCCGATGCACCGCACTCGGATCGGCCCCAAACGGATCCACGAACTGGATCCCGAGTCCGATTGTTGCCACGGCGGCGGCAAGAAGTCCCCAGGTCATCCAAGGGGTCCTTCTCGATGAGGTTTTCTTCCTTAAAGGAGCAGGTGCTGCAGACAAGATCTCCTGAACCGA
>JABDNZ010000278.1 GCA_013043565.1 Gemmatimonadota bacterium
ATGCCGGACGATGCAGAGGCGCCTGGCCCGCCGCCGGCGGCGTCCGAGTCTGATAATGGGTTACTGGACGCCGTCCTTGGCGAGACCGAACGCCCCCCCCTCTCCCCGGGATCGGCCATTGAGGAGGACCTGGACGCCTTCCTCCGAAGGGTAGTGAGGCCCCACGTGGTCGGGAGAACCCCCGATCACTCGGAGCAACTCGCGGCATTGGATCGACGGACGAGCCGCCTGATGACTGCCCTGATGGATTCACCTGCGTTCCAGGAGTTGGAAGCCCTCTGGCGATCGGTGGTCTTCCTTCTCTCTCAGGTCGAGGTCAGCACCAGTCTGCGGGTTTACCTCATCGACGTGTCGGTAAAGGAGCTCATGGCCGATATCCTGTCGACGGACGAACCCACCGAATGGCGTTTCGCCCATACCGTTTTGAACCCGGTCTCCGAGAACGGGGAGGAACTTCGGTGGGCTGCACTCCTCGGGGCTTTCGAGTTCGGCGGAAGCCCTCACCATATGCCCTTGTTGCAACGGATTGGGCTCCTTTCTGAAAGTGGCGGAGTTCCCTGGTTCGCAGGGGCTCACCCCAGCCTTTTCGGCTCCCGATCCGTTCATGATCAACCAGACCAGAGAGACTGGAACGACCCCCTCGATCCCCTCTGGGTCGACCTGAGGCAACGGCCTGAAGCCGACTACCTCAGCCTTACTTTTCCCGGATTCCTCCTTCGGGCGCCGTATGGACCCGACGGTGGGAAAACAAGGCGTTTCGAATTCGTGCAAGGGTCGGCTTCACCAGAAGACTCCTTATGGGGAAACCCGTGCATCCTATGGGGCGTGGTTTTGGCAAGGGCTTTTGCACGTTCCGGGTGGAATCTGCGGATAGAGGGCCAGGAAACAGTATCCCAACTCGCCATGCACCCGACTCCAGACGGTTGGGGGACGCCTGTTGAGGCGGTCCTTTCACATTCCGCCGCAGTCCGGGTCCGTGAAATGGGGGTAAACCCGGTGATCGCCATCCGCGGCGAACCCGAGGTCCGCCTCACGGGGTTCCGGTCTGTTTCACACTCGGAGAAGGGCCTGAGATCATGGTGGATTAGCCCGGCCTAACCCGCAAAAACCTAGCAATACCAAGCTTGACTGAGTTCGTTGAGACCGGTAACATCGAAATACTTTCCTCGACCCTCGAAAACAGGAGCTGTGGAGCATGGCCAAAAGCTTCCAGCATAGGCGCATCCGACAGCGCCCATCCCGTGTCAACATCTCGTATGACGTCGAGACCGGCGGCGCGATGGAAAAAAAGGAAATCCCATTTGTAATGGGAGTTATGTCGGACCTGAGCGGCGATGGATTGGAGGACCTCCCTGAAGTCGCAGACCGCAAATTCACGGAAGTCTCCGCCGACACATTCGACAAAGTCCTCAAAGGAATGAATCCACGCCTTCAGTTCGCCGTGGACAACAAGCTTGAAGAGGATTCGGACGAAAAAATCGGCGTGGAGTTGAACTTCAGAGACTTCTCGGACTTCAGCCCTGAAAAGGTGGCGCGCCAGGTCGAGCCTCTCAAGAAACTCCTGGACCGGCGGGAGGATTTACTGGACCTGAAGGGCCGCCTCCAGACGAACCGGAAGTTTAGCAAGGGCTTCAACAAGACCCTCCAAGACGCGTTGGGAGACCCTGACCAGAAGAAGAAGCTGGAATCTGAGGTCGAAGACGAAGGAGGCGACGACGATGGCGGAAGCTGAGGGAAAAGGACAGAGTGGCGCGGCTGAGGCCCAAGAAGCCGAACTCGGTGTTCTCGACCAGATCCTAACGGAGGGGCGGTTCAAGACGGAGGAAGAACAAGACCGGGTCAAGGACGCTGTCCAAGGGCTGGTCAAGGAGATCCTCGACGACTCCGTAACGTACAAGAAGGACATCGAAGCCAGTCTAAACGAGCAGATTACCCGGATCGACGAACTTCTCACCTCCCAGCTCAATGAGGTGATGCATCACCCGAAGTTCAAAAAGCTGGAAGCCTCGTGGCGAGGTCTTCGGTACCTGGTTTCCCAAACTGAAATCGGGCCCATGCTGAAGATCAAGGTGATGAGTCTCTCGAAAGAGGAACTCATGGAAGACCTGACTTCGGGCAAGGCAGAGATGGCAGTGGACCGCAGCGCCATGTTCAACAAGGTCTACCAGGAAGAGTTTAATCAATACGGCGGCACACCTTACGGCGCCCTGATTGGAGACTACGAGTTCGACCAGTCCGGTCAGGATACCAAGCTCCTCACCAGAGCCTCGGAGCTTGCTGCCGCAGCCCACTGCCCTTTCCTGTCGGCGGCCTCCCCAGAGATGCTCGGGTTCTCGAGCTTCACGGAACTCAGGAACGTTTATGAGCTGGAAAGCGCCTTTGAGGGAGTACGGTATGCCCAGTGGAGGGCGTTCAGGGAGAGCGAAGATTCCAGGTACGTGGCTCTGACCATGCCCCGGATGCTCATCCGAGAGCCGTTCGGGCCCGATACCGTACCCGTGAAGGAGTTCGATTTCCAAGAAGAGGTTACCGGACAGGACCACGAGAAATACCTTTGGGCGAATGCCGCCTGGGGATTGGGAGCTTCGGTCACCAAAGCTTTTGCCGAGAGCGGATGGTGCGCCCGGATCCGCGGGGTGAACTCTGGGGGCAAGGTGGAGGGCCTACCGACTCACACCTTTGAAACGGAATCGGGGGACCTGGCCATGAAGTGCCCCACCGAAACCCTGATCCCTGAGGATCAGGAGTTCGAGCTGGCCAAGCTGGGTTTTGTTCCTCTCACCAACGAAAAGAGCACGGCAAACGCGGTCTTCTTCAGTGTACAATCTGCCCAGAAACCCAAGGAATACACGGGCCCCGGAGGCGACGTGGCCACGGCCAACGCCGTCCTCTCTGCCCAGCTTCCTTATTTGTTCGCGGCGTCTCGCTTCTCCCACTATCTGAAAAAGATGGTCCTGGAATGGGTCGGCGCGTATTCGACCAAAGCGGAGTTGCAGAGCAAGCTTCAGAACTGGATCGGGGAATACGTTCTTAAAGGCGAGGGGGCAGCGGAGTCGGAGAAGGCGAAAAAACCCCTCTCCGAGGCTCGAATCGATGTTGTGGAAAACCCCAGAAAGCCTGGGACGTATCAGGCGGTCGCGTTCCTGAGGCCCCACTTTCAACTGGATGCGGTGGATTTCTCCATGCGGCTGGTGGCCGATGTGCCTGAGGCCACGTCATAAAGAGAAAAGGACCGATCCCTTTTTCAGAAACGGTGTGTCACCTGCTTCCGGATTGACACGGACTACTCTTTGAGAGGAGGACTTCATGGAAGGAAAGTGGGATGCATATCTGACGGTTGAAGGCGTAACCGGTGAGTCGGAACGAGCGGGGCACGAAGAAGAAATCGAGCTCCTCTCGTTCTCCTTCGGCGCTTCGAATCCTTCCAGCATCGGAACTGGAGGGGGCGGCGGAATTGGAACGGTGGATATCCAATCCTTCAACTTCGAAAAGCACACCGACGCCGCCAGTGCAGACATGTTCAAGCACTGCTGCGCCGGGAAGCATTTTCCGAGTGGGAAGGTTACGCTGTACAAAGCCGGTGGCGATGGAGGCGCCGTGGATTACCTCATCTTCGAATTCGAAGAGATCTACGTGGACGACATCCAATGGTCCGGTACGGCGGGCGGCGGAATTCCTACCGAGATCGTGTCCTTCTCCTTTGCGAAGATCGTGGTGACCTACAACCAGCAGGATTCGGCTGGCGCGAAAGCCGGCTCCTACATGGGATCCTGGAACTTGAAAACGAAGGAACCCTAAGACGATTCAAGTCACGGGCGGGCCTCGAGACAGCTAGGTGACGATCACTTCGGGGGAAAGGATCCTTCGTGGAAGCGGAGCGTCTTTATAAAGAGGGGAGACTGGGGGACGCCGTCGCCAGTTTACAGGAAGAGTTGCGTTCAAACCCCCAAGACGTCCCACGCCGGACCTTCTTGTTCGAACTCCTCCTATTCCAGGGTGAGTTCGACCGGGCCCGAAAACAGCTGGATGTGATCGAGTCTGCAGACCCGGCATCTTATCTGGGCACCGCGTACCATAAACAACTCCTGAGTGCCGAAGAACGACGGCAGGAGATGTTTCAGAAGGGCACCATTCCTGAACGAGAGGAGGAGGAGAATCCGGTTTCCGGAACCCTCAATGGTAAACCCTTTTCGAAGTTGTACGATTCAGATTCCCGCATCGGCCCCCGGTTGGAGATGTACGCCGGGGGCCAGTACGTGTGGATACCTTTTTCGGAGTTGGCCATCGTTCGGATCTCTCCTCCGAAACTTCTGAGGGACCTCTTTTGGGCTTCGGCAGAAATCGAGAGCCGAGAACGCATTGAGGACGAAGCCAGGGAGGTGCTCCTGCCAGCAATGACCGCGCTGTCCTGGCAGAGCACAGATGAAGAGGTCCAGTTGGGGCGAGTTACCGAATGGTGGGAAACGGAATCCGGAGATGGGATCCCCGCCGGGCAGAAAATTCTTTTGGTAGACGACGAGGAATTCCCATTCCTCGAGGTCCGTGAACTCATCATAGACCATTCTTGACTCGGCCGTTTCCTGACGACGGCCTTCTATTCGGACTCCCATGGCGCTCAATGAGAACCTGCGGCTTCCAGATCTGCTCGCGCCAATCCCGGGAGACAGCCCGGTAGGGCCCGATCTCAAGTATTCCAACGAGTTCAGCGAGATCGAGTGGGCGCACAACCAGGGACAGGATGCGGTCCCGCCCGTAACACCTCCAGGGTTTCCAGGTGCCGAGGCCGAGGAGCACTTTGGCCGGGTGATTGAACTCGGCGAAGGTTTTTTGTTGAACCAATCCAAGGACCTTCGTGTGGCGTCCTTCATGACCAGCGCATTCCTACGCGTTGGTAGGGGGGAAGACGAAGATCCCGTCGGGGCGGCTTGTTTCAAGGGCCTGTCCTTCGGCCTCCAACTGCTCCGTGGCCTGATGGGAGAATATTGGGAAGACCTCCATTCCAGTATTCCGGCCCGGGTAGCGGTCCTTGGGGTCCTCGGATCCGAAGGGTTGGCCATTCCCGTTCGACTGGTTCCCCTGACAGACTGGGGCCACAGTCACTTCCACTTCAAGGACTGGTCAAGTGACGCCGTCCCGGAGACGGCACCATCCGATGAGAATACGCTCTGGGCTGGGAACTTCGAGGCGGGGCTGGCTGACACGGACAAGGAGTCATACGACCGGCTGGCGTCCGCACTCGAGGAGTGCTTGGAGAGCCTGGATGGGTTGGAGACCTTCTGCAAGGAGAAATTCGGCGAGACCGGGGAACCACCCCCGAGGTTCCGTGACCTGAAAACCGCACTCGAGCAAACCTCCTCAGCTGTTACCCAACTGCTCGAGAGGAAAGAGCCGCCCCCTCCCGAACCGGAGCGGGCCCCCGAACCCACCACCCCCGAAGGGGAACCGGAGGCGTCAGTTCCCGACGCCGCAGCGCCTGAAGCTGCAGCGCCTGAAGCTGCAGCGCCTGAAGTCTCAGCGTCTGACGCGCCTATGGATGCCTCCTCGGAGGGTGGAGCACCTGCAGGGTCACAAGCAGCAGAAACCCCGGCGTCGACGCCGGCGCCGGACCCACGGCCTCCCCCCTCCGCGGCTCCTCCGAGCGCAGATCCACAGGGAGCGGACCAGGCAATAGAGGCCGTGGTCTCGGCCGCCCGGGTTCTTCGTGAGGAGGACCCGAGAAACCCAGTTCCCTACCTCCTGATCCGGGGACTCAGATGGGGTGAGGTAAGGGCCGGAATGAACGGGATCGAGCCCCAACTTCTCGAGGCACCGACCCCCGACGACCGACGGCGCCTCCGGGGGCATTTCCTCGACGAGCAGTGGGAAGATCTCCTGGAAGCCTCAGAGGAGGTAATGGCTTCCGAGGCCGGGAGGGGTTGGCTCGACCTGCAACGCTACTCCAT
>JABDNZ010000211.1 GCA_013043565.1 Gemmatimonadota bacterium
AGTGCATCCGAACCAGGGACTTCCAGTCCCCGGTGATCTGGAGGAACGCTCGAGGATCCTGTGCCCGGAGCAGGGCAAAAAACGGAGACCGTCTCATGGGAACCCTCCGAGTCAGATGATGTGGACCCTATTCACGGACTACTCTTCAGATCCGTCCCCCACCCGTCATCCCTCCTCCTCCTGTGAGAATCGCTTGTAGAGGAGGTAGGTGCCCAGGAAGGACCCCGTGAAAAGGACGGCGGGGATGACGATGGTCCAGATGGGGCCGCCGATGGGAGGGGCCGCCGGGAGGGGATCCATGCCACCCGCGGTCTGGGCGACGGCCACCATCGGCCCGGCGATTCCTGCCAGAAAAACCACCATCATTCCCCTCCTTCCTGGTGCCGCTTCTTCCACCCGTACCAAGCCAGTGCCATCCCAAGGAAGGAGGCGACGTAGGCAATGCTCATTCCGATGACGGTTACGAGCCCCTGATCCATGACTACGCCTCCTTTCCCGTTGCGAGTGGGGGTGAGTCCGCCTTCTCCCAGCGGACGCCCCGCTCCAGCTCTTCGAGGTACTTCGCTTGCCTCTGTTCGTACTCGGACGAAACGGCCCTCAGCTTGGGATCGATAATCCAGTAGATGGCGAGGGTACCTGCGATGGCGAACAGAGTCAGTGCGATCCCACCCGGCCTCAAAACGAGGATGGAGGCCACTCCAATCATGAACGCCGCCATCACAAGGGGTGACAGGGCGATGACGATCCAATCCTCCCGGGTCCACTCCTCAGCCTCCGCAGCGGACCACCTGCGCTTGATGAACGGCCTGGGTTTGGCCGGTCCAGCCATTCCATCGCCCCGAGTCCCAGCAGGCGAAGCTTCTTCGTCGATGAGCCCCCGTCGGACTGCCTCCCTATGAACCGGGCCCCACCACCCCAGGGGCCGAGTCTGGAGATAGTACTTCACCAGGTGGTCCATCTCTTCCGGTCTGGTCATGAGAGTGGCAGGGAGGAACACCGCGGCGCCAAGGGCCATCAGAAGCCAGAACTGGAGGTAGTCGGGCAGAGGCGGGAAGACGCCGAAAGCCGGCAGAATCCAGACCACCAACCAAGCCACACCCAGGTTCGCAATCCACGCCGACAGGTACCCCCAGGCGTTAAATCGCCACCAAACCACCTGGAGGATATTCGGTAGCCATATCCCCGCCATCATGAGCCAAAGGGCGAAGATCAGCCATTGGGTGATCTCCTGCATCATCATTCCGTAGAAGAAGGATCCGATGAGGAGGACCGCCGTAGCCAACCGCCCCACCCATACCAAGGTCGCCTCGGAGGCATCGGGGTTGAGATACCGCTGAAAGAGATCCCGGGTGAAATAGAGGGCCCCGAGGTTCAGGTGGCTGGAGATGGTCGAGAGGTGAATGGCGAGGATTGCGGCAAAAAAGACCCCCACCAAGCCGGCGGGAAGGAGTTCGAATCCGAGTCGGAACCATCCCAACTCGTAATCGGCCGCGTCCACGATCCCCGGCGCCAGGACAAAAAAGGCCAGGATGGAGGCTGCCCAGAACCCGTTCCTGATGAGTGTGATGGCCCCACCAGCCCAGATACCGTAGGCCGCGTCCCGGACGGAACCGGCTGACTGAATCCTCTGAGCCTCGGGGTACCAGTCGATACTCGTGCCCATCCCGAATCCCCCCACAACCGCAATGACAAGCATCGTCAGCCACCAGGCTGCGGGGAAATCCCCTGTAAAAACTCCAGTGAAGGCGAAGGCGTCCATCCTCCACCCCTCACCCATCTCTACCAACCGGCCACCCAACTCCGCCGGGCCCCCTACCGCAGCGATCCCAACCAGGGAGACGATGAGGATAGCAAAAATCGCGACGATGCCTTGGAGGAAATCGCCCATGACCACGCCCCAGTAGCCGGCAACGAGGGTGTACGCGGCCGTGATCAGGGTTGGAAAAACCAGCCCCACCCAAACGGGCCAGCCGAAGACCAAGGCGCCCACCTTCCCCATTGCCATGCCCACCCAACCGAGGATGAACATGTTCATGAACACCTGCCATCCGGCCAGCCAACCCCTCAAGAGCTCGGCCCCGAAACCTCCGAACCGCATCACCTGCCATTCGGCCTGGGAATAGGCAAGGGATCGCCTGAAAATCCGGGCTGAAACAAACGATCCGATGGCAGTCCAGGCGGTGAAGAAGGTGTACCATAGCCCCCGATAGCCATGGGCGTAGATCACACCGGTAACCCACATGGGTGTGTCGGTGGCCGTATGCGTGCTGAAGACGCTCGAAGCCGGAAGCCACCAAGGCAATCGGCGACCTGCCAGGAAGAAGTCGGACTCGGAGCGTCGGGCGAGCCGGTAAAAGAAGAATGCCCCGCCGACCATCAGCAGAAGGAATGTTCCGGCCCAGAACCAATCCAGAGACGTGAAGTCGATCAATGGCCCCCCGGGAGAGGAAAGAGGTCGATGGAGGAAGACTGTTCACGCCTCCCCATTCGAACGAACCGAAGCTACGGAAGGCCCACCCAACCCACAACGAGAAGCCCCGGCTCCTCGGCCCGCCGGGGGGTGGTCCTGAGGGGGGGAAACCCCGACCTTTATGGATTCATTTTTCCGGCCCCGTTGAACCCGGGGCCCCGTTTGATATGGGAGTCATCAACGTGGCTGATCATCTCGCCGCTTTAGGTATCGGAAGCTCCTCCGCCGAGGAACGACAGGATCAGGTTCGACAGATCCTCAAGGGATCACAGCCCCACTCGCAACGGGCCGACAGCATGACGCTCCGCTGGCACGATCCGTCGGGCGCCGAGCTGTGGATATACGTGGACCAGTCGGGAACCATGAAGTCGGTCCAACCCCACTTCTCCGGGGGACCCAGGATCAGGTTGGAGATCCAGGCCATCCTGGAGAGGGCGGAAGTATCTCCATACGACGGAGGCTTCCTGGGCCTGACCCAGGAAGGCGGATCGAACCCTTCCTTGGGCGGAGGGTTTCCCATCGTCTTCGACGCCCCGGACTTCCCCGATGTAAAGGACGTGATCCTCACCGCGAAGCATGAGGTGGAGCTGGCTGGCTTCGCGGTGGAACTCAACGTCTACCCCACGGAGGAGGAATTCAGGGAAGCTCAGCCCGACCTGAAGCCACTGGGGATCCCTGCATTCATCCCGGCCGGGATGATGGCTCAGATGGAGGGAGGGCAACCGACGGCCCACGCCCTGATGGTGGGTAGGACCCTGGACGCCAAGCGGGTAACAAACGAGCTGACGAAGCGGGAGTTCATCCGGCTCCAAATGGAAACTCCCGCCGGACCCATGGATCTGATCGTGGACCCGGGGCTCCTTGATGAGCTTCCGGCGAACGGCCAGATCGTCCAGACGGGAGCATGGCTCTCCGGGCGAATCGCCCCCGAAGACGACGAAAAGACAGGCAGTCCAGCCAAAGGAGACCAAAGATGAAGAATCGAAACCTGTTGATTGGACCCCTACTCTCCGCAGCTCTCTTCCTGATCTCCGGGTGCCAGGAGGAGTCCGGATCTGTGCCGGAGGTCTCAGAAGCCGAGTTGACTGCCGAGGTCCCGGAGCTTTCCGCGGTCCACGAGTTCATGCAGCCCCTTTGGCACGATGCATTTCCGGCGAAGGACTTCGACGCGATCCGGGAGTTGGTCCCCCAGTTCGAACCATCCCTGACAGCCTTGGACGCTGTGGAGCTCCCGGGGATTCTCCGGGACAAACAGGCTGGTTGGGATGAGGGAAAGGCTAATCTTCAAACGGCTTTTGACGGATTGAAGGCGGCGGTCGAGGCCGGGGACGAGGAAGGGATGTTGGGTTACGCCGAGACCTTCCACATGCTTTACGAGGGGCTCGTCCGGATCGTCAGACCACCGCTACCGGAGTTGGAAGCCGTCCATCAACACCTCTACGGACTGTACCACCACTACGGCCCAGGGTACGACCTCGAGAAGATCCGCCGGGCGGCAACGGACATGGCAGCCGCCATCCCGGCCCTTCAGGAAGCCGAGCTGCCGTCCCGCCTGGCCGATCATCAGGGGCACTTCGAGATGGTGGTGACGGAGCTGGGGGAGGCCGTCGGCGGACTCATGGCGGTCCTGGACGATCCCAGCAGGTCGGAGGTCGACGCGGCTATCGACGCGATCCACTCCGCCTACGAGGAGATCGACGGGATCTTCACGAACGGCAGCCATGGCTGACCCTTCCGGAACCGGCGGTCACGATCCCACTCGCCGGGAGTTCCTGAAGAAGGGAAGCGCCGCGGCCATGGGCGCTTCCCTTCTGGGTGGAAGCCCGGGAAGCTCCGAGGCCCGGCGTAAACCCGGCGCCCCTGGGCCACGCGACCTGCAGGAAGGCCCGGGCCGATCTCAGGACTTCCAGTCCCGTCGCCCTCCTCCGGAGGAACGGCGTTTCCACTCCCGAGCGGTAGAGGAAACCATCAGCCGGGTGTCGAAAGACATCGCCGACCCCGAGCTGGCCTGGCTTTTCGGGAACTGCTTCCCGAATACCCTGGACACCACGGTGGACTTCGGCACCGTAGGCGGAAAGCCTGACACCTTTGTGATCACCGGCGACATAGAAGCTATGTGGCTTCGGGACTCCACCGCCCAGGTCTGGCCCTACCTGCCCCTGACTCCCGAAGACCCCGAGCTGCAACAGCTCATCAGGGGAGTCATCCACCGACAAACCCGATGTATCCTCATCGATCCCTATGCCAACGCCTTCAACAAGGAGGCTGGGGAGAGCCCCTGGGCGGACGACCTGACCGACATGAAGCCCGAGCTCCACGAGCGAAAGTGGGAGATCGACTCCCTCTGCTATCCAATTCGCTTGGCATACTCCTACTGGAGGACCACGGGGGACGAGTCGGCTTTCGACGGGGAGTGGCGGGAGGCCATGGGGCTGACCCTGCAGACCTTCCGAGAACAGCAGAGGAAAGAGAATCGGGGGCCCTACAAGTTCCAGAGGGTCACCGGGTGGCAGACGGACACCGTTGCAGGGGCCGGATGGGGAAACCCGATTCGCCCCGTTGGCCTCATCGTGAGCATTTTCCGACCGTCCGACGACGCGACCATTTTTCCCTTCCTCATTCCCTCCAACCATTTTGCGGTCGTCTCCCTCCTTCAGCTGGCTGAGATGATCAGGGATATCCGGGGCGAGGAAGCGTTCGCTCAGGAGTGCATGGCATTGGCGCAGGAGGTCAGGGAGGCCCTCTTCGCTCACGGGGTAGTGCCCCACCCGGTGCACGGTGAGGTGTGGGCCTACGAGGTGGATGGGTTCGGGAATCGTCATCACATGGATGATGCGAATATTCCCAGCCTCCTTTCCCTTCCTTACCTCGGAGCCTGCGCGCCCGACGACCCTCTGTACCGTAGGACCCGCGCCTTCGTACTCGGACCGGAAAACCCCTACTATTTCCAGGGCGAATCAGCCGACGGCGTGGGCGGCCCCCATGTTGGCCTGGAGATGATCTGGCCGTTGGGGATTACGATGCGGGCTCTCACGTCCAACGACGATACCGAGATCGCTCGGTGCCTCCGGCTCCTGAAGGAGACCCACGGAGGCACGGGTTTTATGCATGAGTCCTTCCATCAGGACGAACCGGAACGGTTCACCCGGGAGTGGTTCGCTTGGGCGAACACCCTCTTCGGGGAATTGATCCTCAAGGTACATCGAGAGCGTCCACAGCTTTTGACGAGTCGCTGAAGGAAGAGGGCGGCCGCGAAGGAGCCTTTATGAAACGCCTGATTGTGTGGGCTGCATTAGGCATCCTGCTGGCGTTTTCAGCTTGCCAGCCTCCAGATGCTCCACCCGGCCGGGGAAGCATCGACGACATGATCGCCCTGACTCGATATGTCGATCCGTTCGTCGGGACCGGCGGCCACGGCCATGTCTACCCCGGAGCCACCGTCCCGTGGGGCATGGTCCAGCTCAGCCCCGATCAGGGGCAGGGCGGCTGGGATTGGATCGCGGGCTACAACTGGGCGGACAGCTTGTTGGTGGGCTTCAGCCATACCCATCTGAGCGGAACGGGCATCGGCGATCTCCTGGACATTCTGGTCATGCCGGTCCGAAGCTACTTCCCGGTGAATGAGGAGTTCGAAGACCGGTGGGGCCGGTCGGCGAAATCTCGATTCTCCCACGAGCGAGAAGAAGCGTCGCCGGGGTATTACTCCGTCTTCCTCGAAGACCAGGGGATCCAAGCCGAGCTCACAGCCACCGCCCGGGTGGGCCTCCACCGATACACGTACCCCACCACCGACGAGCCAGCGGTTTTTGTCGACCTCGGATATGCCATCAACTGGGACGCCCCGGTCGAAACGAGCATCAAAGTGGTGAATGACACCCTTGTCACCGGCTACCGATACTCAACGGGGTGGGCAAGGGATCAAAAGCTGTTCTTCGCCATGGCATTCTCCGAGCCGGTCCGGTCGCTGGCCTTTGCCGACTCCACGACACCGATGGAGTTGATGGACCGGGACCAGGTCGCGGCCGGGGACGTGCGGGCGACCACCACAGGCCTCCGGGCACTCTTGGCGTTCGACCCGACGGTCCAAGGGGACGAGTTGCTCCTGAAGGTGGGCCTGTCCTATGTGGACGAGGCCGGGGCGCTGGCCAACATGGAAGCCGAGGTTCCCGGGTGGGATTTCTCCGGAGTCCGAGAAGCAGCTATACGGGCCTGGGAAGGAGAACTGGGGAAAATCAGGATCCGAGGAGGATCCGAGGAGGAACGCCGGACTTTCTATTCCTCTCTTTACCGAACCCGCCTGGCCCCCATCCTTTTCCAGGACGTGGACGGCCGGTACCGGGGGGCCGACGGCCTGATCCATACAGCCGAGGGCTACCGGAAGCACGCCATCTACTCGCTGTGGGATACGTTCCGCGCCGCCCATCCCCTCTTCACCCTCATCGATCCGGACCGGGTAGACGACCTCGTCAACTCCATGCTCTCATACCATGACGAACATGGTCTTCTGCCGGTGTGGTCCCTGGTGGGGAATGAGACCAACACCATGACGGGGCATCACGCGGTACCGGTGGTTGCCGATGCCTACAGGAAAGGATTCAGGGGGTTCGACGCCGAAAAGGCCCTGGACGCCATGGTGAAGAGCGCGACCCAGGATCATCGAGGACTGGAGTATTACAAAGCTCATCGGTACATCCCCACCGAACTGGAGAACGAGTCGGTCACGAAGACGCTGGAGTACGCCTTCGACGACTGGGCCATTGCCTCCATGGCTCTGGACCTCGGGGTCGAGGACGTCTACGAGCACTTCATTATCAGGTCATCCTGGTGGCAAAACCTCCTGGATCCCGGCACTCGGTTCATGAGGGGGAAAACCGCCGCCGGGAATTGGGCCGAGCCCTTCGATCCCCGGAGATCGGACCATCGGGAGGGAACGGATTACACCGAAGGCAACGCCTGGCAACATACCTGGTTCGTACCCCACGACGTCCGGGGTCTCATCGAAGGCATGGGCGGGGAAGAGGTATTCCTCGCCAAGCTGGACTCACTCTTCGAAATGGACTCAGAAATCACCGGAGAGAATGTCTCTGCCGACATCTCGGGGCTTATCGGACAGTACGCCCACGGAAACGAGCCCAGTCACCACATCGCCTATCTCTACAACTATGCAGGGAAGCCCTGGAAAACGTCGGATCGTGTCAGGGAAATTCTGGAAACCCAGTACGACGACACTCCATTCGGCCTGAGTGGAAACGAGGACTGTGGTCAGATGACCGCCTGGTACGTCCTCTCGGCCCTGGGCATCTACCCGGTCAACCCAGCTGATGGAAACTGGGTGCTGGGGTCCCCCCTCTTTCCCGAAGCCACGATCGATCTGGGCCAAGGGCGGTCGTTCACGATCCTCGCCCGGAACGTTTCGGCGGAAACGCCCTACGTGCAATCGGCCTCCCTGAATGGCAGACCTCTGGATCGCACCTACCTCGCCCACGCGGAAATCGCTGGCGGCGGAGTCCTCGAGTTGGAGATGGGTCCCGATCCCTCGACCTGGGGAACCAGCCGGGGAGCCCGTCCGCCGAGCCAGTCGGACGATCGACTGAACAGGGCGGAAGACGCGGCCCGAGCTCAGGCATCGGCCCCCCCTGGACAACTCCCGCCCGACTCGGAGATGGCGGCAAGCGTGAGGGCCGAGTTCCTCCACGCCTGGAACGGCTATCTGGAGTTCGCCCGGGGAATGGATGCCCTCCGGCCTCTGAGCCGAACCGGGCGAAACTGGTATGACGCCTCCCTGGTGATGACGCCGTTGGACGCTTTCGACACCATGCTTCTCATGGGTCTGGAAGCAGAAGCCGCCGAGGCAAAGGACCTGATCTTCAGCGGCCTTTCGTTCGACCACGACTTCTCCGTTCAGGTATTCGAGGTGACCATCCGCCTCCTCGGCGGCCTCCTGACGGCTTACCAGATGGACGGTGACCCCCGTTTCCTGGAACTGGCCACGGACCTCGCCGACCGCCTCCTTCCGGCCTTCGAATCCGCCACGGGAATGCCCTATGTGCGGGTGAACCTCCGAAGCGGGGAGAAGGAGTGGCAGGTCAACAACCCGGCTGAGATCGGGACTCTCATGCTGGAGTTTGGAGCTCTCAGCCGTTTCACAGGGAATCCCGTCTATTACGAGAAGGCGAAGGCCGGGGTGGAAGCCCTGTTCACCCGTCGGTCCGAGATCGGGTTGGTGGGGACCACCATCGACGTCGAGACCGGGGAGTGGAAGAACACCTCCTCCCATCTCTCAGGAATGATCGATTCCTACTACGAGTACCTTCTGAAAGCGTGGATTCTCTTCGACGACCCTGATTTCAAGGCCATGTGGGACGCCAGCATTGGACCGGTGAACCGGTACCTGGCCGACGAAGTGGATGGCCGTCTCTGGTATGGCCGTGCCGATATGGACACGGGACAGCGGACCGCCACCAGGTTCGGAGCGTTGGATGCGTTTTGGCCCGGCGTGCTCGCCCTGGCCGGGGACCTCGATCGTGCCCCACGACTCATGGAGTCCGTCTATTCGATGTGGACCGCCTTCGACGTGGAGCCCGAACAGATGGACTACACGTCGATGGAGGTTACGTCGGGCGGATATCCCCTGAGGCCCGAAGCGCTGGAGTCCGCCTACGTCCTCTACACCCTTACAGGGGATACCCGGTTCAAAGCCATGGGGTGGGACATCTTCCAGCGGATTGTCGAGTGGTGCCGGACCGAGGTGGGATACGCACATCTGGAAGATGTCCGGACCAAGGAGCAGGCAGACGCGATGGAGAGCTTCTTCCTGGCCGAAACGCTGAAGTACGCGTATCTGCTTTTTGCTCCGGAAAGCACCCTGAACTTTCACGCCGTCGTATTCAATACCGAAGCTCATCCTTTGCTGAGGAGCTGGGAATGAGTGTTCCGGGGGACGAGGGACGACCCATCCGAATGACTCGGACGTTTGGGATCTGCATGGTTCTCTGGGCCGCCGCCTGCCAGGCTCCAGGCCCGTCGACCGAGGTGCATGAGTTGGTCGATGGATGGGAATTCCGAAGGACGGATGCAACCGCTGGAACGGGGCTTCCGACAGAGTTGGCCGAAACCCTGTCCGGCTGGATCCCCGCCACCGTCCCGGGCACCGTTCATACCGACCTCCTGGGCGCAGAACTCATCCCCGATCCCTTCTGGAGGGACAACGAGATGGTCCTCCAGTGGATCGGCGAGGAGGACTGGACATATCGAACGACCTTCCAGACTCCGACGGGGCTTCTGGAAAACGAGGTCGTCGAGCTGGTATTCCACGGATTGGACACCTTCGCCGAGGTCCGGCTCAACGACCGGCTGATTCTGCAGGCCGACAACATGTTTCGAATCTGGGCAGTGGACGTGAAGGACGCTCTCCGCCCAGGAGAGAACACTCTCGAGGTCCATCTGGCGTCACCCCTCCCTCCCGCGCTGGAAGCAAGAGAGGCCCTCCCGTACGAGCTCCCCGCCGGCAACGATCGCGGAGACCCTCCATCCAGAGTCTTCGTGAGGAAGGCGGCGTACCATTACGGTTGGGACTGGGGCCCCCGCTTCGTAACCAGTGGAATCTGGCGGTCCGTGGAGCTGGTAGGTTGGAGAGGCGGAAGGATCTCCGATCTCCACTTCACCACGGATTCAGTTTCCGGAGAAACGGCCTTCCTCACGGGACGGGTCGAGGTTCTCGTCTCGCGGGACGAGGCGGACCGGCGCTCAGCTGGCGGAACCATGCCGCTGACCGTCACCCTGTCGAGCCCCACCGGCGCATTCGGCTCTCTCAGCCAGGAAATCCTGGTCGAGGAAGGGATTAATCAACTCACCTTCGACCTGCGGATCCAGGACCCTCGGCTTTGGTGGACGAACGGCCTCGGGGAGCCTCACCTCTACACCGCCCTGGCATCCATGAAAGCCGGGCGCAACGTGGACACCCTCACCACCCGGTTCGGGATCAGAACCGTCGAGCTCGTCACCGAGCCGGATTCCATCGGTGAGACCTTCTTCTTCCGCGTGAACGGCACGCCGGTGTTCATGAAGGGAGCCAACGTGATCCCCCTGGATCACTTCTCCCCCAGGGTCACAGAGGACGACTACCGATCCCTTTTTCAGGATGTGGCCGAAGCCAGCATGAACATGCTCCGGGTGTGGGGTGGAGGGATCTACGAGGAGGACGTTTTCTATGACATGGCCGACGAACACGGGATCCTGATCTGGCAGGACTTCATGTTCGCCAATGGCATGTATCCCGGTGATTCCAGCTTCCTGGCGAACGTCGAGGCGGAAGCCATCGATCAGGTAAGGCGCTTGAGGGGACACGCCAGCCTTGCTCTATGGTGCGGGAATAACGAGATGGACGAGGGCTGGAAGAACTGGGGTTGGGGCCGGAACTACGACACGCCCTCGGACTCAGCCGCCGTCCGGGACGCGTACGAGAGTATCTTCCACCAAATCCTCCCCGGGGTGGTCCGGGCGGAAGATCCTGGGCGCCGGTATTGGCCTTCCTCCCCCAGCCTGGGGTGGGGGGACCCGAAGAGTCTCAACCGAGGAGATAGTCACTACTGGGGGGTCTGGCACGGACAGGAGCCGTTCCAGGTCTTCGCCGAGAAGCTCCCTCGGTTCTCCAGCGAGTTCGGATTCCAGGCTTTTCCCTCCATGGAAACCGTTGCTGCCTTCACCTACCCGGAGGATCGCTCACTCTTTGACCCGACGATACTCGCACATCAGAAACATCCTATCGGCAACGAGCTCATCATCGATTATATGGGACGGGAGTATCCGGTCCCGGAGGGGCTCGACGATTTTGTCTATGTAAGCCAACTCCTTCAGGCCAAAGGGATGCTTACGGCCTTCGAGGCCCACCGCCGAGCGATGCCCCGAACCATGGGGACCCTCTACTGGCAGTTGAACGACACGTGGCCAGTCGTCTCCTGGTCCGGCAGGGACTATTTCGGCCGCTGGAAGGCCCTTCACTACGCTGCGAAGAAGGCTTTTGCCACCACCCTCGTCTCCTCGGTCCTCAAGGAGGGCTCCATGGAGATTTGGGGGGTCAGGGAGGCCCAGGATCCCGCTGAAGGAATGCTCGATCTCCGTCTCTTGGATTTCAGCGGGTCGGTCCTCTGGGAAGATTCCGTCCAGGTGAACCTCGACAAACGGGAGAGCAAGGTCCTCTGGACGGGCCCAAGGCCCCTTACGGAAGAACTGGATACCCGACGAGTCGTCCTGGCGACTGATCTGAGATTGGACTCCCGAGACGGGGACGTCCCTTCGTCACTCCTGTACTTCCACCCACCCAAAGAGCTGAATCTGGAAGTGCCGACAATCCGATTCGACCTCGAGGAGGGCGAAGAAAGTCTTCGTATCACACTCGAGACCGACGTTCTGGCAAAAGGTGTATTCCTGATGCTGAAGGACGGTCGGTTCTCCGAGAATTTCTTCGACCTCCTGCCGGGGCGACCTCGAACCACGTCGATCTGGACCGACAAGCCTCTGGAGCAGGTCAGAGCGGAGCTGCAGGTCCGAACTCTCGCGGACGTCCCCAAAGAGGGTTTCGAGGTGGACGACTCAGGCACCCCGGCCCCCGCTCGCTAGGCCCTCGGTAAGTCGTCAGACCACCCTATCAAGTCGCCCTAGTTGTTTTTGGCGCCCTGATTGATCCAGTTCTTGAGGTTCGTCAGGTCGATATTATCCAAGGCAGCCCCGCCGATGGGCATCCTCTGGCCCACTGTCTGGCGGCCTTCAACCTTCACGATCAGGTAGCTGCCGTTGGCGTTCCCGGGGATCACCCGGTCAGTGGCGACCTGGTTTGCTTGAACGTTCACCAGGTTCGCGTGGGAGCTTCCGGATCGCAGGTCCAGGCCGGCCGATATAGACGATCCGTGGCACGATCCCGAGGCGCACCCACGCCGGTTGAAGATCTCCTGAATAACGGCACCGAACGGTGGATCGGCCACGATGACTCGCCCACCGCCACCCCCGCCTCCGCCTCCGCCCCCGCCACCACCGTCGCCAGGCCCGGTCCCGCCGTCACCGCAGGCCCCAAGGGTCAGGGCCACCGCCAAAGAAAGGGGGAAAACCAGAATCTTCCGCATGAAATCGCTCCGCTTCGTGAATGGGATGAAAAGCTGGGTCAGAATCTGAGAAGCCGAGTTATGGCAAAACCAAGCCGCCATTCATCGGGCTCGAATGCGAAGTCCGTCCCCACCAGGAACTGAGTGGGGTTCAATCGGACTGAATTGGTAAGGAATACCTTGAAGAAGTGGCCACCCGTCTCGAGCTCGATTCCGAAGGACCCGGCGTCATGGTCCAGCTCTGCCCCGTTTCCTCCCAAGGCCCACTCGGCATTAACGCTGACGACATCGGTGAGGTAGAGTTGGCCATAAAAGCCCCAGAAGAGATCCTGGACCGGATCGATCCGGTCCAACAAAACGTTGTATAGATAGGAGGGGACCACCCCGACGGCCAAACGTTCCGCCACCAGAGTATTCACAATCAGTTGTCCGTAATATTGGAAGTTGCCTGGGTCCCCCGAATCCCGCTCCGGAACATCGGAACTCCAGGAGACGCCACCCTGAATGGCCGCCATGAGGGGGAATGGACCATCCCCATGCTCCAACACCTTCAGCTTCGCCCGTAGGTCCCAATTGTCCATGAAGTTGCTGCGAGCGAGGGTAACCAGGAGCTGATCGAGGGGAGCATAGCCCAGCCCGAGCCTCATGTTGGCAGGCCCATCGAGGCCCCAGAGGGCATCGGAGCCCTCGGACACCGCCGGCAGGAACCGGTGGGCTATCTCGAACTGCCACTCGCCCTGAGACAGGGTCTCGGCGGTAGGAAGGTTGATAGCCTGAGTCGAATGGAAGACAGACACGGGCGGCCGGGTTGCCTCCACCCGTCTCTCGAAGCGGCTTGGTGGCTCCTGAGCCACCAAGGGAGGTACGGCAAACCCGATCAGAGCCGGGACGATTACCAGAGCCATGTTTTTTCGAGGGCTCAACATACTCTACTGCCCTTCCCCGCCACCGGCGGGAGACAGGAAGAAGTCTAGGTCCAACTCCATTACCTCATCGATTTTCATGAACATCAGCTTTGGAACAGGGATCTCGTGATCCGAAAGAACGACCTGAAAAGCACACCTCACCCTCAGGGACGGCCCGACTTCTTCCGCCGTGCACTCGATGTCCCGGTTTCGGTCTATTCCGTGAACCCTGAACATCCCACTCATTTTGGCCCTGTACGCCCCCGGAGGTCCGCCGTCCAGGTTCGTGACACGGCCGGAAAACGAGGCGTACGGAAACTCATCTGTCTCGAGGTAGTTATTCCTCATATGTCTGTTTCGGAGCCCGATGCCGGTGTCGAGACTGGCCAGATCGACCTCGAAATAGAACTCACTCTCTGCCAAATCGGTTTCCCCTCCAAGCCCTTCCCCAGCCAGAAAGAGGAACCCATCGATCCGGGTTGTTTTCCCCTCGAAATCCTCCAGCGGGGCATCCGAGACGAATCGGACTTGGTTCTCTCTCTCCAGGTCCACCCGGTATTCCTGAGCTGACACAGGACCGAGGTGCCCGAAGGCAGCCAGTCCGGCAGCAGCCGCTAGAACCCAACCAAGGGGAACCACCTCGGGTTTTGTCATCTTGTTGCCCATCCGTCTTTCCGCGGGATGCGTCCTTATCCTCACAGCCCGGAGGTAAACCCTTGCTTCACACTTAAAGTTCCCACGCCGGGGATGCTCGGAAGAACTCCGGACCCCAGTCCCACCCAGGTCAGCCTGCGATCCCGTCCCGGTCTGAATCAGGGAAGGCCTGGATGGACGCCCTGATGTTCTCCTCGACGAGATCCTCATTGATCCCGCCCTTGTTGGCGCTTCGTGGATCCACCAGAGCATTCCCTGGGGTCCGGAACCAGGATCCCACGTCCAGCTCCAGGGTCAGGTTTACAGCCCCGAAGCCTTCCTCCACCACCAGGGGCGGAACCAGATCCAATTCCCTCTCTCCATTCAAGTCCTGTCGGAAGACGAAGCTCTCACCATCGAAAGTTCCCTCCACCCGGATGCTCACGCCCTTAAATCCCGGGTGGTCTTGGAGGAACTGAAAGTCCGCCGGGATATCGTCTTCCGGTTTGTGGATATCGAACTCCAGTTCGTCGTACGTGTCCGGAGGGACCTCGGAAGCGACCACCTGGGCCACTGACCCGTCCAGCGGAAGATCCAGGAGGATGGGACCGATCTCGAAGGCCTCACAGGCATCATGATCACTGCCGGATAAGTCGTCGCAGTCGTCGTCGGAAATCCGCTTCAGCTCCACCTCCCTGAGTACCATTTCTACCCGGTCCAGGGTCAGAGCGTGGGTGCCGTCGCTTTGGGAAAGGGAGGTCCGGGAGAGTCCGCTGTCGGGAGCGGCCAGGGGTCCGTCCTGGGACACCATAACCGAGAAGGTGAAACGGACGTCCTGGTCCGGGCCCGTGGCGTCGTCACAGCCGAGGGCCATCAGGGCCCCTCCGAATCCAAAGGCGATCCCGAGGGCCTGCCGCCACTGCTCGCGGTTTAGCATCTGTCTTCTCCTCTTGTTCATACCACTGGACTCCTATGCGCCGTGTCCCGAAAAGGGGATGGGCCCGATCCCAGCCTGCAAAACACGAGCTCGGACCAGACACCCCTCGACCCTGCCGGGCTCATCCACCACCGTTCATGAGTCCCGAAACGGTGCCTTGATTCGGTCACCCGATGGCGCCTCGGATCTCTCCGCCGGGATGTTGGCTGGTGTGCACGTTCACGTAGGCGCGGCCCTCGACGAAAGCCAACCTGAGGTCCGCCAGGGTCATACCAGTGAGGGGACCCACAAGATCGGTATCGGAGAACTCGCCGAAGGCCAACCCACCCTGAGTCCTTCCGGAGATGAGGGCGGGCGGCGGTCCATCCGGGTATAGCCATACGACAGGTGGTCCATTCCCCCCAGGCTCGGTAGCGACATGAATGTGGGCCATGGTCACGTTATTGATGTTGGCCACGTTGAGCCGGAATCGAATCACTTCCCCACCCTGGTCAAACTGGAAGACGGCCTCGCCAGCGCCCTTGCTTTCGGCCCCTGCACTCGTCCCGGATAGACTCGCCACGAACGTGGACTTGACCTCGAGAGCCCTTTCCGACGGTGCTCCTCCTACAGCGGCCTGGAGATCAAAGGCCGGACTCTCGGGTGCCATCGCATCGGGGGAATTACAGGCTCCCTGGGCAACGGCCAGGGCGACCAATCCGGGAAGAAAGATCCAACGCGACCGGTTTTTTGAACTCGATACTGCCACGGTTCACCTCCATGAAAAAGGGACTCGAATTGCCGAATCCATTCGCAGGGCGCCCAATCAGTGAGATTGGCAGCACCTCAAAAGGGATCCACGACCCCACTCCCCTTTCCCCGGGGAAGCCAGCCACCACAGGTAGCCTTTTGTTCCTGAGTTTTCCGAGACTTCCGTCCCGGCGTCAGATGATCCCGAGCTCCCTGCTAAGCCGCTCCTGGAGGCGTTTGGCCACGCCCTCATCCAGAGCCTCGGGCTCCTTGAGTTGTTCCCTGAGAGACTTCACGATGGAGGACATCTGGCCCCCGAACCGCTCACACTGATCACATCCCCTCAGGTGTGCCTCGATGCGCTCCTTGACCTCCTGCGAAACGTCCCCGTCCAGGTAGTCCGACAGGAGCGCCAGCACCTCGATGCACCGGATCCCAGCCACGACTCGATTCAGATCAGCCATGGGTCCCTCCCACCAAAACCGCCGCCAGCCTGAGCCTGGCCCGGTGCAACCGGCTCTTCATCGCTGGCAAGCTGAGTTCCAGGACTTCCGCGGTCTCCTCCCCGGAAAGCCCCTCCAGCTCCCTCAAGATCAGGATCTCCCTTTCATCCGGAGATAGGTGCCCAAGGGCCTTTTCCAGGGTATCCCGCCGCTCCAGGCGTTCAAGAAAGGAGTCGGTCCACGGTGGGCAACCCCAGCCTGCCTGGAGTCCAAGCTCCTCCAGAGGGACCATCTCATCCGGCTCCCCGACTCGCTTTCGATACATGCGTTTGGAAAGATTCCTGGCGATCCCGAAGAGCCAGGAACGGCCAGAAGCCTCCCCCCGGTAGGATCCACATCCTCGGAACGCCGCGACGAACGTCTCCTGAAGGGCGTCTTCACTGTCCGCCGCCGACCCGGTACGGGCGGAAAGGAACCGGTAGACGGCGCCCTGATGCCTGTCGACGAAGACGGTGAAGGCCCCGTGGTCCCCAGCCGCCGTCCGCCTCAGCAGCTCAACATCAGACGGACTCAGCGAGTCTTCACCCGGCACGTGGAAATCCCCAGGAGTGTGCAGAGGGGGCAGCTTCCCATGCCGAGGGCTACCCTGACTGCTCGCTCCACAGTGTGTTCGTTTTTGGGAAATACCTTCCCCGCCATTGAGCTCCACCTCTCTGAATGTCAGGCCCGCGCGGCCCACTGGAACATTGTAGATAAATCCTTCATGCTTTAATGTTCCAATTTTCTATCAAAAGGATTCAGCAGCCGAACCGGAGAAAGTCTGTCCCATGCCCGGAATCACATTAGCTGCTTCCATCCTCATCACCCTCGCCCTGGTCTTTTATTCCCTTGGGGTTTGGGCGGAGCACATCGCGAGGTATCTGAAGAGCTGGCATGTGGTCGCTTTTTGGACCGGCCTGTTCTTTGACGTTTCCGGAACCCTGGCCATGGAGTTCATCCGGCCCGGATTCGACTGGGCCAGCGCCCACACGATCACCGGGCAGATCGCACTCTGGCTCATGTTCGTTCATGCCGTATGGGCGACCCGGGTGGTCCGTGAAGGGAGCGAGGACGCCCGTCGGCAGTTTCACCGCCTCAGCCTGGTCGTCTGGGGGATCTGGCTCATTCCCTATGTCAGCGGGATGGTCATCGGAATGACGGGTTGAGGTGTACCCGGTATTTCATCCATTTAACGTTCTGCCGTTCAGGCGCATCTTAGAAATCGGACCCCAAGAGATACTCTCGACGGAGGCAACACCGATGAAGACGTGGAAGACGCCGTTCGCCATGATCGCTGTGCTGGCTGTGGCTGCGGCCGGGTGCGAGGACGGGACGACCGATACCAACGATTTCGACAATGATGGATTGATCGCCGACGCGGCCCTGGTGGCCGCCGACGGCATGTTCCAGGACCTGGCACACATGCAGAGCCCCACTTCCTGGGCTGGATCAGCCGCGGGCCCCGAGGCGGTTCCGATTGAAATCCAGGGAAGCAAAACCTTTTCCAGAACCGTGACGTTCTTTCCCGGGGACAGCTATGACCCCCTCCTCACAGAGAGCATGCACATCGTATCCGATCTCACGAGGCAGGTGACCCACACCTTCTGGAACGCGGACATAGCCCGTCATCGGGACATGACGGTCACCGGGTTGGCGGGCGAAGAGACCGTGCGGACCTGGAACGGGTCCGGCACCGGTGACGTCTTCAAGAGCCGGCACCCCGAAGGCGGGGCGGTTCGGACCTATGACATGGAGAGCACCGCTACGATCACCAACGTGGTCAGGGCAGTCCCGAGGGCCGACAATCCGTGGCCTCTTTCCGGGACCATCACACGTGTGATTCACGCCGTCCGAACCAAGGAAGGCGAGGATCCGGTGGAGAAAAACCTCACCGTCACCATCACATTCAACGGAACCCAGTTCGTGAAGATGGTGGTGGACGACGGGACCGGCCCTGTGGAGTACGACGTCGACTTGGCCGAGAGGAACGTGAATAGGCGTTTTCAAAGGAAGAACGGCTAAGGGTCGCTCAAGCCCGGAAAGCCCGCCCGGGTGAGGGGCAGCATCGGGAGGAGGGGCGGGCAAAACGAGAGCGGAGGGTGCGGACAAACACCCTCCGCTCTTTTCTTACCCAGATGCCCTTTTCAGAATCCGCCAGGGAGACCTGGCCAGGAGGAGGACCAGGAGGATGGTCAGGGCCACCAGGGGCCAGAACGTATCCGCCTTCACCTTCCAGTAGAAATGGAGTACGCCCAGACCCGCCGCAGGATACACGATGCGGTGGAGCTTCTGCCAGCGCCGCCCCAATCTCCGGATCCAACCCTTCGTCGATGTCACGGCCAACGGAATGAGGAGGAGGAACCCCAAGAACCCCGAGGTGATAAAGGGCCGGGCTACCACATCTTCAACGATGAAGGACCAGGCAAAACCCTGGTCCAATCCAAGGTAGATGAGGAAATGAAGGGTGACATAAAAGAAGGCGAATAGACCTACCGTGCGCCGAACCTTGATGATCTGATTCCACCCCGTAAACCGCCGAATGGGAGTGATTGCGAGGCCCGCCAGGAGGAGGATGAGAGCCGAGCGGCCTGACCAAAGTAGGACTGCCTCGATGGGATTGGCGCCGAGAGCGTCGGTGGAGAAACGAAAACCCGTCCAAGCCAGAGGAGCCAACCCGAGCAACCAGGCCGACGCCCTCAACCCAGCGTATTTAGGCATCGTCCTTCTCCCTCCTCCCCTCCGGGTTCTCTAGTCCGGCCGTGTCAGTACCAACGCCGAAGGTCCATCCCGTCGTACATGGGGGCCACCTCTTCCGCGTACCCGTTGAACATCAACGTGGGTCGACGCCTGATCTCTCCCAACCGTCGTTCCCTTGCCTGGCTCCAGCGCGGGTGATCGACCTCCGGGTTCACATTGGCGAAGAACCCGTATTCGCTTGGAATGGCCAGATTCCAGCTGGTGGAGGGCATGTCTTCGACCAATCGGATCCTGACGATGGATTTGATGCTCTTGAAGCCGTACTTCCAGGGCACCACCAAGCGCAGAGGGGCACCGTTCTGGTTAGGAAGTTCTTTCCCGTAGAGCCCGGTGGCCATGAGCGTAAGGGAGTTCATGGCTTCGTCCATCCGAAGCGCTTCCACGTAAGGCCAATCCAAGACACGCCTTCGCTGTCCAGGCATTTGCTCGGGATCATAGAGGGTCGTGAACTCTACATAGTTGGCCCTGCTCGTGGGTTGAACGAACTCCAGCAGGTCTTTCAGGGGGAATCCCATCCAGGGGATGACCATGGACCAGGCCTCGACGCAGCGAAGCCGGTAGATCCGTTCCTCCGCGGGAAAGCGCCCGGTCATGTCTTCGACATCGTAGTCCCCTTGACGCTCACAATGCCCACCAATCTCGACAGTCCAAGGCCGAGGCTTGAGCGTGCCCGCATTCCTCGCAGGGTCGGCCTTTCCCGTTCCGAACTCGTAGAAGTTGTTGTAGGTCGTCACATCCTCGTACGGGGTGAGCTCTTCTTCCTGGCTTCCCGGAAGCCCGGAGCCACCCCGGAGCACCGCGGCTTCGGCCTCGTCTCCCTTCAAATCGCAGGCGGCGAGGGAGGAGGGGGCGATGGCGCCCAGGAGGGCGAGGCGCCCGGCCTGACCGATGAACTTCCGGCGATTCAAGTAGAGCTCGTATGGGGTGACCTCCGCTTCGGAGATCTTGCCAGGCTTCCTTATCAACATGGTTCTACGGTCCGTTGGGGTGAACTGACCACATTGAAACCAACGAACCCCTGGATTGGTTCCATTGGGCCGAGACAAGGACCCCCTCCCGGTCGCTGGCGCCTACGGCTGTCGCCGACCCCTACCGCTCCGGGAGGTACCGCTTGTTGAACTTCGCCACGACCGTATACACGGGATCGACAATGTTGGCCACGGTGCTCTCTGCCAATTGGCCGAGGAGCTGGTAGGCATCCCATCGGCCGAAGCCGTAGTCTTCCTCGAGCCACTCCACCAGTTCGATATGGGCCAACCGGAAGGCGTCGATCAAAGGACGGGCACTTCCAGCCACCATGATGTATTCGTCGTTCTCGATACGGGGCCAATCGATGGTCCTTCCCTTGATCAGATCGATCTCCAACACGACGTCCATGGAAGTCTCCAGGCCGCTTCCGTTCACTTCCCCATATCCCTGCCGGGCGTGGCCGTCACCGAAGTAGAAGTAGGCCCCGTCATGGAAGATGGGGAGGAAAACCGTGGCCCCAGGGCGGATCTCCTGGGCGTCCATGTTTCCACCGAAGTCCCCGGGCCAAAGACCACCAAAGGCTTCTTCCCCCCGGGGGGCAACCGCCACCCGGCCAAGCATGGGCTTGAGGTCGATGGTGATCTCCGTCATTTCACTATTCGGGAGCTGGGTGGTGCCGGTCATCTTCTCCAGGTCCAACTCCCAGAGGTACCGTACCCTCGGCACAGGGTCGTTCAACATTCGGACTCGGTTATCCGCAGAGAGCCCGCCGAAAGTGGGCCCGATGTTGGACGCGGCATATTCGTAGTTGGGCCGAACTTCGTGGACCTTCACCACCAGTATGTCGTTTGTGGTGGCTCCCTCGATGAAGAACGGGCCCACCTCTCCTGGAAAGGCTCCCCCTTCAGGGCTGAAATACCCGCCCCAGTTGGTTTCCGAAACCAACACCGTACCGGGCCGGATGGTCATCACCGGTTCCCGGACGGCGAAGGTGGGGTGTGCCACCTCTGGGGTGAAGCGAACCGTGTCAGGGGTCTGGGCGGCGACTGGTTCGGGGGTCGGGGCGATAGGGAGAACGGTGATCAGAACAGCGGCCCGCAGAAGGGTCGAACGGCACATGGTCTCTCTCCCGGCGAGGACCGGCCCCTCGGGTCCGGTCAGGGATTTGTGAAGACGGGTTCACCACGAGAGTAGCTCCTTTCGGGCCTCCAGCCAAGAAAATCCACCACAGTTCAACAAAGATTGGACAAAGCTATTGACATGGAGGACAAACGCCATAAATTGTTAGACAGAAGTTAGACACGCACTCGAGGGGAGACACAATCATGCGAGGAATTTTGAAGTTCACCACTCTGGGAATCTTGGTTCTGTCGGCCGCGGCATGCTCGGACGAGGCCACGCCGTTCGCTCTGGAGGCAAATCAGGACCGGATCCCGGCATCCAAGGAAGATGCTGCCCAATCCATGGCGGACATGACCATCGCCGAGAGGGTGGTTTTCGAGGCTACTGAGAACGATGAGTTCGAGGCTCTTCTCGATGCGGTTCTGGGCGCCGACCCGGCGGTTCTGGAGACTCTCGGAGGACGGGGCCAGTTCACTGTCTTCGCCCCCACCGATGACGCCTTCGACGCTCTATTCGCGTCCGGCGCCCTGGATGGAATCGAGGGCGAAGCTCTTTCTGCGCTCCTGACCGAGGTCCTCCTATACCACGTTTCCAAAGGCGCCAATGACGCCTCCGAGGTGCTCGCCAAGGATCAGATCCGTATGCTGAACGGGGAGTTCGCCCGGATCGACGGGGCCATGGCGATGATCAACGACGCCAACATCACGATGATCGACATCGAGGCGAAGAACGGGATCATCCATGTCATCGATGCCGTGCTCCTCCCCTCGGGCTCTCCGATCCAAGGGAACAAGAACCAGAGCACGATTCTCGACCTGGTCGAGGCCTCCGCGGCAGCGGCTGCGGGCGCCGAGTTCACCCTCCTGAAGGCTGCCATCGATGCCGCCAGCCCTGAAATCGCCGAGACTCTGGACGGGAATGGACAGTTCACGGTGTTTGCCCCGACCGACGCGGCATTCCTCGCCCTGATAGCCGAGCTGCCCATCACCGCTGAGGAGCTCCTCGCGAACCAGCCTCTGTTGGACGCGGTCCTCCTCTATCACGTGACCCGGGGGCGCCTGTACGCGGCGGACGTAACGAGCAAGACTCAGATCAGGATGCTGGACGGAAACCGTGTGAGCGTCGACGGAACAGTCCTGAATGACAAGGTCAACATCGACCTTGCGGGAATCGACATCGAGGCCCGAAACGGGGTCATTCACATCATCGACGCAGTGCTCCTACCCCCAATGTAGCCCTGCCTTCAACTGCAAAGGGAGGGAGGCCGGGGACCCGGCCTCCCTCCCTTTTTTTTTGAGCGGTAACCACCACCGCCAGGGATGCTATAGGCTCGTTGCTACACGTCCAGGTTCTTCACGTACTTCGCGTTCTTCTCGATGAAGAGCTTCCTGGGCTCCACCTCCGTACCCATGAGCTCGTCGAAGAGGCGGGAGGCCATGGCACCATCGTCGATGTCCACCCGAAGCAAGGTCCGGGTCTCGGGGTCCATCGTCGTCCGCCATAGCTGGTCGGGATTCATCTCCCCCAATCCCTTATAGCGCTGCACGGAAACGCCCTTCACCTCTTCCCCGCCCTTTCCGTTTCCTAGGCGCCTGGTGTATTCCCGGCGTTCCACCTCGGTGTAGGCGTAGAACTCCTGCTTCCCCTTGAACACCCGGTAGAGAGGCGGCTGGGCGATGAAGATGTGGCCGGCCTCGATCAGTTCGGGCATCTGGCGGAAGAAGAAGGTCAGGAGAAGAGTCCTGATATGAGCCCCGTCCACGTCGGCATCGGTCATGATGATGATCTTGTGATACCGGAGGCTTTTGAGATCGAAGTCGTCCCGGATTCCCGAACCGATAGCCGTGATCATGGCTCGGATTTCGTCATTCGAGAGGATTTTATCGATCCGGGCCCGCTCCACGTTCAGGATCTTTCCCTTGAGAGGGAGGATGGCCTGATAGGAGCGGTCTCTGCCCTGCTTCGCGGAGCCCCCTGCCGAGTCACCCTCGACGATGTAGAGCTCGCAGAGGGACGGATCGGAGATGGAGCAGTCAGCGAGCTTCCCCGGAAGCACTCCGCTTTCCAGGGCGCTTTTCTTCCGGGCCAAGTCACGGGCCTTCCGGGCCGCCTCCCGCGCTCTGGCGGCGGAGAGGGCCTTCTCGATGATCCCCTTGGCTGCTTTCGGGTTTTCATCCAGGAAGATGGCGAGCTGTTCGTTCACAGCGGTTTCAACCGCTCCCCGGACTTCCGAGTTCCCGAGCTTCGTCTTGGTCTGCCCCTCGAACTGAGGCTCCATGACTTTGACGCTGAGCACGCAGGTCAAACCCTCCCGGCAATCATCCCCCGAAAGGCCCTCCTCCGCCTTCTTGAAGAGGTTGTTCTTGCGCCCATAGTCGTTGATGGTCCGGGTGAGAGCGGCTTTTAGACCGGTGAGGTGACTGCCGCCCTCGTGAGTGTTGATATTGTTGACGAAGGTGTGGGTGTTCTCGCTGAAGCCATCGTCGTACTGCATGGCCAGTTCGATCTCAGCCTCGGGCCGACTGGTCTCGAAGTAGATGATCTTGGGATGAAGGGCCTGCCGGCTTCCTCGCAGATACTCCACGAACGAAGCCAGGCCTCCCTCGAAATGATACTCCTCGACTACAGGGGACTCCCCATTGTTGGGCCTCTCGTCCTTCAATACGATCTTCAGGCCCTTGTTGAGGAAGGCGAGTTCCCGCAGCCGATTCGAGAGAGTCGAAAAGTTGAACTCGAGCTCCGTGAAGATGGCCGGGTCGGGTTTGAAGAAGACTTTGGTCCCCCGCCCCTTGGCCTTCCCCAGTTCTTTCAGCTCCGTCTCTTTGAGTCCACGGCTATACCGCTGATGGTACCTCTTGCCCTGCCTTGTGATTTCCACTTCAAGGAATTCGGAGAGGGCGTTCACCACGCTCACACCCACTCCATGAAGGCCACCCGACACTTTGTAGCTCGACTTGTCGAACTTTCCGCCGGCATGGAGGGTGGTCATGGCGAGCTCTACGCCCGGCACCTTCTCCGTAGGATGGATGTCCACCGGGATGCCGCGGCCGTCGTCCACCACGGTGATGCTGTCGTACTCGTGGATGGTGACCTCGACCTTGGAACAATATCCGGCCATGGCCTCGTCGATGGAGTTGTCCACGACCTCATAAACGAGATGGTGGAGGCCGCGAGCAGACGTCGAGCCGATATACATCCCCGGCCGCCGTCGTACGGCTTCAAGGCCTTTCAGGACCTGGATCTGCCTCGCGGTATAACTGCTACCGCCTCCCTTTCCTTTATTGTCCTTCTTCTTCACCGTCATTGAACTGGGTCCTCCGCTAACACGAACACGATCTTCTCTATCCGGGCCTCCGCCCGGCCTTCATTCACCTGTCGAAGGATCTGGTCCTTCATGAGGTTCAGCTCCATGAGCCAGGAGCTGGACCTGACCTCCACGATCAACGTGGCCTCCCGCACCCCTTGGGCTCGGGTCACCCTGGCGATGGCCTCGCCGACCCTCTCATCCCACTCGTCCACCGCCTCGGCCCGGAGAACCGACTCCCGCAGACCCCTCTTCTCCAGGAAGCCACCGAGGACGTCTCCGACTCGTTCGGGTCCCTTCTTCTTGTCGTCTCCCATGGCCCCCATCACCACTCCAGGACCCCGTTCGCAATCCGCCACCGAGGCAAGGAATCCCGGCGCAAACGGATATCGCTTTCCTTCGGGACCGTCAGGAGAACCTGACCGGTCTCTTCCTCCTCCATGAGGGCCAGAATCCTCTCGCTGCGCCCCGGATCCAACTCGGCAAAGACATCATCCATCAGGATGATGGGCTCCTGGCCCCGGGCTTTCCTGATGGTGGCGGCCTCAACCAATCGGAGTGCCAAAGCCGCGGTTCTTCGCTGTCCACCGGATCCGAACTCCCGGAGATCCCGAGGGATATCCCCCTCTGTGACGGTCAGAAGGAGGTCGTCCCTTTGAGGGCCTACAACCGTATTCCCGAGCCGCGCCTCCCGTTCCCTGCTCTCGGAAAGGGCCAACCGAAACGCATCGGCGATCGGGCCCCGATCGGTAGCGCCCTCCAGTCTCACACCCGGTTGGTACTGCAACCGGCTTTCAAGCGTCCCCGAGACCCGCCGGTAGTAGGCCGAGAACTCCTCCTGCCATCGTTCCACCCACCGGAGTCGGTCCTCGACAACCCGAGCCCCACTTTCCACCAGGCCTTCGTCCCAGGATCCCACTGTGCCTTGCATCCGACCGTCGCGAAGAGCCGCATTCCGTTGGCTCAGGATCTGTCGGAACCGCTGCAATGCACCCAGGTATCCCGGCACGTTCAGGGACAGGACGATGTCCAGATACCTTCGGCGGGCCCCTGGGCCATCGCTCACCAGGGTCACGTCCATCGGTGAAAAGACCACCGCCGCCAACCGTCCCAGGCCGTCGCTCAATCGCTCGGGCTCATCACCGTCCAGGGTGATCTTCTTCTTCTTCCCCTTCACCTGAAACGCTGCGGCGACCTCGACCCCTTCACCCGGGGTCCTTCCCACCAGGGCCCCGGCCACCCGAAAGAACTCCTCCCCGAACGCCACGAGCTTGTCGTCCCGGGACCCCCGAAAGGACCGGAAGGTCTCGAGGTAGTAGATGGCCTCGAGGAGGTTCGTCTTTCCCTGGGCGTTTTCGCCGACGATGGCGACGCCTTCGACTGGGAGGTCCAGCTGCTGGTCAACCAGGTTCCGGAAGTGCCGGATCTGGAGCCCACTCAGGTGCACAGCGGGTGGCCCGGAAGGATCCCTTTCAGCATATGGAAATCTAGCGTTTCGAGAGCCTCTTGGCTACCCCGGGGCAGGTACCGGAAAGCCTTTAGCTATAAGGGCTTTCGACCATTTCGGGCTTCGGTCTGGGATTCTGGATAATGGGGGCGACGACGGCCCTCAACGGCCCTTGAAGTCGGGCTTTCGTTTCTCCAGAAAAGCGGTCATCCCCTCCTTCACATCCTCGGTGGAAGCCAGCAGTCCGAAGAGCTTGGACTCGAACACGGTGGCCTCTTCCAGACTGGTGTCCATCCCTCGGTAGATGGACTCCAGAACCATCTGAACGGCCAAGGGGCCGTTCTTGGTGACCTTCCCGAGGATTCCCTTCGCCCGATCCATGAGTTCGTCCCTGGGCACGACGTGCGTGACCAGACCCATGGCCAGGGCCGCTTCGGCATCGATCATCTCCCCGGTCAGAGCCATCTCTACCGCCCGTCCCAGACCCACGACCCGGGCCAACCGGACGGTCGCACCGTATCCGGGTATGATCCCCAAGCCCACCTCCGGAAGGCCGAACCGGGCATTCTCGGAGGCGATCCTGATGTGGCATGCCAGCGCCAGCTCGCATCCGCCGCCCAGGGAATACCCTCCCACCGCCGCCAACACCGGCTTGGGGAATCGTTCGATGGTCCTGAAGACCTGCTGGCCGGTCCGACTGGTCTCCACACCGGAGAGGGCATCCATCTTGGCCAGTTCCCCGATATCCGCTCCCGCCACAAAAGCCTTGTTCCCGGCTCCGGTCACGATCACTCCTCGGAGCTTGTCATCATGCCGAAGGCTGTCGAAGGCGATGGCCAGTTCGGCGAAGACTTCGGCGTTGAGGGCGTTCATCTTCTCCTGGCGATCCACCGTGACGATGGCCAAGTCGCCGTCCCAGGAGACGCTGATGTTCTGAAGATCGCTCATGGACTACCTCGCTTCTCTCTGCCGCGGGAACCTCCGGGTGACGGAGATTGGAGGAAAAAAGGTAGGAGGGGGAAAATCGAGGCGCCAGAAGCCATTCCCGTTTGCCTGGATCCTCCCTAACTTTCGGCCCAACCAACCACCCCGGGGGAAGACGAAGAGCGCCTTTCCCTCGAAACACTGAAGTAAGGAGAGAAGCAGGATGGCCCGGTCCCTGAACAAGGTGATGCTCATAGGAAACGTCGGCCTGGACCCTGAGATCCGGATGACACCCTCGGGCTCGAAGGTTGCGAAGTTCTCGCTGGCGACGAACCGCAGCTGGCAGGACCGGACAGGCCAGACCCAGGAGAAGACAGAGTGGCACCGGCTTACGTTTTGGGGAAAGCTGGCCGACATAGTAGAGCAGTGGGTCCATAAAGGTGACCGCCTTTACATCGAGGGCCGGATCGAATACTCCCAGACCCAGGACGAACAGGGCGGTACACGCTACTGGACGGACATCAACGTGTCCGAGATGGTGATGCTGGGCTCCGGATCCGGGGGCCCGTCGGACGCCGGGGGCCGTGGAGCCGGTCCGGCCATGGGCGCCCCTGACGCACCCGATAGCTCGAGCAACTCTCCAATCTCAGAGCCGGACGACGACCTTCCATTCTGAGAGATGTTTCCGGAACTCAGGGCGGGCCTCGAGCATGAGAGGCCCGCCCTGTCTTCTTCAGGGCCGTCTTCTGCTCCGTTCCTAGCCGGCCTGCCGCCCCACAAATTCGGCGATTCTCCCGAAGTACTCCCCTCCACCGACCCAAAACACATCGTTATGGCCCGCGCCCCGAACCCCATACCACTCTTTTGGGCCACCGCCGGCTTCGAAGATCTCTCGCCCCATGGCCAGCGGAACCAACTGGTCCTCCGTTCCGTGGATAACTAGAAGGGGAGCATCGGTGTCCTGAACCCACTGGCGAGTCGCAAAAGCCGTCTCGAGACGGAGGAGGAGGAAGCGGGGCAGAAAGGGGTAAACCGACTTTCCAATCTCCGCCAGGGAGGTGAATGCCGACTCGAGGACAAGGGCCCCTGGTCGGTGGGTCGCCGCCAGGCGGGCGGCCACCCCACCACCCATGGACCGACCGAATAGCACGATTCGGTTATGATTCCCTACCTGCTCCATGAGAAAGCGCCACCCAGCCTGAGCATCCAGCTGGAAACCTTCCTCGGAAGGCTTTCCTCCGCTCCCCCCATACCCCCTGTAC
>JABDNZ010000279.1 GCA_013043565.1 Gemmatimonadota bacterium
GTGGAGGGTCAAGACCCCGGTCAGCCGCCTGAAGATCTCCTCGGGAAAAGGGTCGGGATAAGGGAGTCCCGGATGCCTGCTTCGCAAGCCGGCCTCGACGTGGCCGACACCGGTTCTTTCGAAAAAAGCGGCCAGGGACCCCAGGAACACGCTGGCCGTGTCCCCTTGGACCAGGACCAGGTCCGGTCTGAACTCCCGAATTACGTCCCGGAGGCCGTCCAAACAGGCGTGGGCAACGTCATAGAGGCTCTGGCCCGGCCGCATGATCCCCAGGTCGAAGTCAGGGGACATCGCGAAGGCATCCAGAACCTGATCGACCAACTCGTCGTGTTGGCCGGTGAGGGCCAGTCGGGATTCCAACCGGTCGGCCCGGCGGTTCAGGGCCCGAACAACCGGGGCCATCTTGACGGCTTCCGGACGGGTCCCGACAACAGCCAGAATCCTGGGGAGTTCAAGGGAGGAGGAGGGGTTCCTCATCAGTGCTCTTTACCTCAGGCGGCGGCGAACGGAATCGACCTCATGATGGAGTTGAGCCACCATTTCAGCCATTAGACCGATCCCCAGGAGGACAAACCCGACGGTCTCGAGGAGAATCACCAGATACAGCAAGGGTCGGAAGCCCATGCCTTCCACAAAGCGCAGGTAGAACGCCACCGCCCCCACCGCCAGGCCCAGGAGAATCAGGGCAAAGCCGGAAAACCCGAAAAGGATCATGGGCTTCCTGGAGAACAGGAGGAGGAACCAGACCGACAGAAGATCCATCAGGCCGGAGAAGATCCGGAAGCGACCCTTATACTTCGAGGTTCCGGCCCTCCTGGGATGGAGCTGGATGTCGACCTCGGAGACCGAGAATCCTCTACTGTGGGCGAGGACGACGAAAAAACGGTGCCAATCGTGGCGCATGGGCAACTCTTCCACGATCTCCCGGCGAAACGCCTTCATGGAGTTCAGGTCCGAGACGGGGACGCTGAACACCTTGCGACTCAGCCAGTTGTATACTCCTGAAACCACCGGCTTCTGGTAGGCCCCGAGCTTCCGCCCGGTAACCACGTCCCAGCCTTCCTGGAGCTTGGCCAGGAAGCGGGGTATCTCGTCGGGAGTGTGCTGGAGGTCGGCATCGAAGAGGACGAGGAAGGTGCGTTCGGTGGCTTCGGCCGCGGTGACCAGAGCCTCGGTCTTCCCGAAGTTCGTCCGGTGACGAAGCACTCGGAGATTCTCCCACCCCTCCCCTTCCCTCTCGGCCAGATCCCCGGTGCCGTCGTCGGAGCCATCATCCACCAGGATGACCTCGCCATCCAGATCGAACTCCTCGAAGGCGGCCCGGAGCTCACTCACGAGCTCGGGAATCACCGGGGCTTCGTTCAGAGCAGGAATGACCACGGCGAAGTCACGCCGCATTTCGGGAGAAAGAAGTCCAGCGGCCTCAACGGCGTTCATGGTTACAGACGCCTCCAGCCGAGAGTCATTGGATCGGAAGCCCTTTCCGGGCTCCACTCAGGTCAGCCCTTTCCTTCCTTCCCTGGTCCAGAGGCCCTTACACCCGTTTCCGCATGCGGGCTGGAAGGATGCCCAGTTGATCCCTGTATTTGGCCACCGTCCTCCGGGCGATATTCACCCCCTCGGCTTTGAGGAGATTTACGATGGCCTGGTCCGTGAGGGGACGTTTCTGGTCCTCTTCGTCCACCAGGGTTTGGATCTTCGCCTTCACACCCCTCGCCGAAATGTCCTCCCCGGAGGTGGTGGATAGGCCGCTGGAGAAGAAAAACTTCAGGGAAAACACGCCTCGAGGCGTTTGAACGAACTTGTCGTTCGTCACACGGGACACCGTCGACTCGTGCATCTCGATGTGTTCAGCCACCTCCCTGAGGGTCAAAGGCCTCAGGTGCTGGACCCCCTTCTCGAAAAACGCCCGCTGCCGGTCGACGATGAAGCTCATGACCTTGAGCATGGTTTGCCGGCGCTGTTCGATGGCCTGAATCATCCAGTTGGCAGAGTTCAGTTTGGAAGAGATGAAGTCCTTGTTTTCACCCGTGAACTTCCCCTTTTCCCGGGCCACCTCCCTGTAGGCTCTCGACAGACGGAGCCTGGGCAAGCTGGTGTCGTTTGCGAAAACCATGTATTCACCGTCGATCTTCTCGACGATGAGATCGGGAATCACATACCGTTCGGGGTCCGACGCGTGCCGAAGGCCCGGTTTCGGGTCCAGCTTGGCGATCTGGTCCGCCGCATCCTGCACCTCCAGGGGGGTGATCCCCCGGACTTTGGCGATTTCGGCCCAACGGTGGTTGATAAGATCGTTGAAGTGTTCCTCCACCAGGGCCGCCGGGAGGGAATCGGCCGTTTCCTTCCGTTCCAGCTGAATCAGGATGGACTCCCGGAGGTCCCTTGCGGCCACTCCAGGAGGGTCGAAGGTCTGGAT
>JABDNZ010000212.1 GCA_013043565.1 Gemmatimonadota bacterium
GCCCTCACCTGGTCCAAGATGTAAACCACTTGTCCGCCGGTATCCGGTTTTCCCAGGACCCCGGCCTGCCCAAAAAACCCGTGGGGCGAAAGGATGGCGATGGAGAAGATGATGGGAAGCCTCGCCAGGAATTGTTCCACCGTGTTGGGGGACGGGGCTTCAAGGATATCCATCAGCAGAGACATCGTTTCACGAATCCGATCCGGGCTCCTACCCCATCCCGGCGCAAACCCGAGCCTCCTCAACTCATCGGGGCCCTGGGCCTCCCATTGCCCGTCATGCGTCCGCCCCTCCAGGAGCAGAAGAGCCGCCCGAAGGGCCTCTCGGAGCTCGGCCCAATCCCTGACCCCCTCGTTCAGCATCAACTGGACGCCACGGACCTGGTGACCCCTGAGGAAGTCGAACAGGCGCTCCTTCCCCTCGTCACCTCGAGAGAAGATCTGATCGGACAGGTGCCGGTTCAGAAAGTTCACACCCTGGCCGATGGAGTCGGGATCACTGAGCTTGGGGAACCCCCGCTCGAAGGGGCTGAGGTCGACCTCCAGGGTCCACTGTTGTTCCTGTCCGTCTCCCTGGACCAACCGTTCCTTTGCCTCCAGATACTCCGAGACGGAGATCTCCCGACTCATCATGTCCTCGGAGTGGATCAGGACGTACCGCCAGGTCGCGACACGGCTCCGAACGGCCATGTAGAAGGAGGGGCCGTGGATCACGGCCTCCTGAGCCGATCGGACCAGGGCGCGCATTTGCGATTCCCCCAGCGCTGCCCCCTCATCGGTGTCACAAAACAGATCGAATTCGTAGATCAGGTCAGACCATACCAGAAAGGGCTTTTCGAGAGAGCGGAACCGCCGAAGCAGGAGGTAAACCTCCTGGCGAAACTCGCTCAGGAGGCCAGGAAGTACATCGATCATTCAGAGATTGTCCTCGTCCGGAATGCGAATGTCGTCGAAGAACTGGTAGTGTTGAATCCCCTCCAACACGCCCCACGCATGGTCTCGTTCAGCAAAAAAGACCCGCGGCAAATCGCGGATCTCCTCCAACTCCGGTGTATGATTACCCACGACCACGCCGAGAGTCTCGCCGGAGAGCATGTCCGCGTCGTTCCCCGAGTCCCCTGCTACGAGAATCCGACTTGGGGGCAGGTTCCACTTATGGGAGAGGAAACGAATGGCCAGCCCAGGGGAAGCCCGTACCGGGGTCACGTCCAGGTCCGTCTCATGGTCCAGTGTGGCGATGACCCGGAACCCACCACGACGGAGGCGTCTGCGGATCTCGGCGAGGTTCGGACCGGTTTCAGGATCCAAACGGAACCGGAGCCGGAAGGGGGTGCCCGCATCCTCGTCCCAGGACTCCACCCCGGCCATGGCCAACAAGGAGTCCCTCACCTGCCAGGGCTGCCATCGGTAATTGATCTGTCTCTCCCACGACCGGTCCACCACCAGGGGTTCCCCGTAGTGGATCTCGGTACCGGTCGCGGTAATGAGAATGTCGGGGGCACGGACCCCCAACTCCTCCAGAGCCTCCAGGGCTCGGTCCAGGGTTCGCCCCGTGGCTATCCCAAACCCGACGTTGGAGCCGGCTCCCTCCAAAGCGCTTCTGAAAGCCTCGAGAGCTTCTGAATTACCGGTGAGAGTGTCATCGATGTCGGTAAGGAGAATCCGATCAAGCCTGGGGAGCCTGCGGCGTCGGGAGAGGGACCGAATGCCTTCTTCCGCAGGCAATCCCCCCAGGGCTTTTTCTACCTCCGAGAGATACCGTTTGGCGTGGGCCTTCCACGTGAAGTGCCGGTGGACGCCTTCTTTCCCATTGTCTGACCACGACTTCCACCGATCCGGGTAATCGATTGCCTCCAGGAGCTTCCGCCCCAGGGAATCCGAGTCTTGGGGATCAACCAATACGCCGTTCTTGCAGGCTTCCAGGATGTCCTGGGGCCCGCCGTCGTTCGTGGCGACCACGGGGAGTCCGCTCGCGGCAGCTTCCAAGAGGGTGAGGCCGAACGGTTCCGTCAGGGCCGGGTTCACGAAGACTCCCCCGGAAGCGGCAGCCTTCCGATACAACTCCGGTACGTCCTCCGACCCGTGTCCTTTGGGGTAAGCCACCGAGCCGTAGAGATCGTAACGATCGATCAGGACCAGGGTTTCCGTGAGGACCCGCTTCGCGCCTCCCGGCATCTCCCTGATGTCTTCTCGATTCCCCATCACCAGCAGGAGGTTTGCCTTTTCCCTGAGCCCGCGGTTCTCCCCAAAGGCCTTCACCAGGGTCCCGAAGTTCTTTCGCTCATCCGGCCGAGCCATGGCCATGATGAGAGGTTTGCCCGGGTCGGCCAAAAAGCGATCCACTTCCTGCCCGATAGCCCCGTAACCCTGGCCGTCACCCGGGGCGGCCGGGGAAAACCGACTGAGATCCACCCCCGGTGGGATCACGACCATCCGATCAGGCTGATAGTGATCGTAGATCTGATACTGCTCCCGGACTTCTTGTCGAGTGCTGGCAATAACCAGGGCGGCGGTCTCGAGGGCACCCTCCTCAGCCTCGATCCGCTGGGAGAATCGGTACCTTTCCTCCAGCCCTTCCGCCGGCTGGCCCTGGTCCAGCAACCGGACCTTTTTTACCCTCCCGAGTGAGTGCCCGGTGAAGATGAATGGGACCCCGAGGATCTTGGCGACTTGCGCGCCCACGAACCCCGCATCGGCGTAATGCCCGTGGATAAGATCGGGGGCCCTACCCCTGGCCCTAACAAGGCGCATGATCTGATCCACCATACTCGGCAGGTAGGGCCACAGACTCTCTTTTCTGAGATACCGCCTGGGGCCGAACGGGAGGCGCACGATCCTCACCCCGTCGGCGACTTCTTCTCTCGGCTCCGAGTAGCTCACGTCGACCCGTTTGTCCCACACTTGCCGGGTGAGAACTTCTACCAGTTGAATCTCGGGTTGCTGGGCCAGGATCCGCGCCTGGTCCATGACGTAAAGAACCTGCCCTCCGGTATCGGCGTCCCGGCCTAACTCGGTATCGGTCCCTCGGACCAGGCCGTGGACGCTCAGCGAAAGGAAATAGAGACCCAGGACATCACCCGGAAGGTATGGTTCATTCGGCATGGTCCCACCTTCGCAGATAACGGAGGTACAGATCCGAATCGTCCGGGATAGCCCCCCTGATACGACAGAGTTCCCCTGCGAACTCGGACGCTCTTCGCAGGGTGAGGGAGACTGGCCAGCGGCCATGAATGCCGAGGGCGAGGACGGAGCTGAAGCCGTCTCCGGCCCCAACCGTGTCCACTATGTCTGCCACGACCACAGCCCTCTGGCGGGTCACACCATCCTCCGTGAAGGCCCAGGCCCCGTCTTCACCCATCGTCACGACCAGATTCTTGATGTCGAGCTCCTGTTTCAAAAACCCGGCCGTCTCGAGTAGGGCGGCCTCCGTATCCGTCGGGAGTCCCGCAAGCCGTGACGCTTCCTCGAGGTTCACCTTTACCCAATCGGCACCACGGATTTGGTTGTGTGTCCCCTGTGGGCTCCACCACGGATCCCGAAGGTTCACGTCTACGAACACCGGCGTGCCGAGTTGCTTCTTCAGATGAATCAGGGTTCTGGCCGCAGTCGCCTCCCTCAGACCCAGGGAACCGTGATACAGCAACGCAGTCCGTCGAAGGTCTGCCTCGGGGGGAAGGCCGTCGATCCCTACCGCGTCATAGGCCTGTTCGGGTTCGATGTCATAGCTGGGCTGATCTCCATCGAGATGAGCCGTGACCTTTCCCGTGGGGCGGGTCGGATGGACCTGGATCCCGGATCGGGCCATGCCCCAAGACGCCATCCGATCGAGGATTTCCTTTCCTTCTGGGTCCTCCCCCACGCCCGACACCATGAGAGGATCGGTCTTGAACCCCCGCAGGTGCCAAGCGACGTTGAAGGGAGCGCCCCCGAGGACTCTGCTGCCATCCGGGAAATGGTCGAACAAGGCTTCACCGAACACCAGGGGTCGAAACCGGCCCCGACTGTCCCAGGTCTCCTCGCCTTCAGGGGAGGGCCGGTTGGGTTCCAAATGGGGCGTGGTCAAAAGAGTGAACTCTCAGCATATCGGGACGCCAGGACAGCCCTGGGCTTAGCCACAGGTATCATTGGAAGTTACACATGTACTCCCCTTCGGAAACACCGAGCGCGGAACCGAACCGAACCCTGAAGGGCTTGATATGGTCGATAAGAGGAAGATGCTGGCCAGCGATATGGACGGGACGGTTGTCCCGCTGGAGGTGAATCCGCAGCGGGAACGGGAGATTTCGGCTTTCCGGAGCGGGGTGGCCGAGACACAGGACCTCACCCTGGCCTACGTAACGGGCCGCGATCTTCCCTTGGCCTTGAAGGGAATCCGGCAGCACCGTCTTCCCGTGCCGGACACGCTCGTCTGCGATGTAGGGACCTCCGTTTATCACCAAACCTCGTCCGGATTTGAAGAAGACACCGAGTACGTGTCGTTGATGGAGAGGGCTCGAGGAGGCCTCGATGTTCGGGACGTCCAGCGGGAGCTCGCTCACCTACCGGGCCTTCAGCTCCAGGCGGAGCACCGCCAGACGGCATCGAAGTTGAGCTACTATCTTTCTCCCGACGGCGGCCACCCCGAGATCATGTCCTCGGTGAACGAGGTCCTTATCGGGCTGGGTGGCAACTTACAGGCTGTCTACAGCATCGGAGCCCCCCACGGCACTGGCCTATTGGACCTCCTACCCGCCGGCGTGGCGAAGGATTTCGCCCTCCGGTATCTGCACCGAAGGGTCGGAGTCGACGAGGAGTCTCTGGTGTACGCTGGAGACTCGGGAAACGATATCGCCGCCATGCTCACCGGCTTCAACGCCATCGTGGTTGGTAATGCCACCCCGGGATTGATGGAGGAACTCACCTCTCGAGGCGGGGAGATGGGGGTTTTGGACCGTCTCTACTTCGCGGAAGAATTCTACGTAGCCGGAGTGATGGAGGGGTGCCGGCACTTCGGGATCCTCTAGGCTCCCTGCACCCAAACTCCCCGGCAACCCCGCCAAGTCCCCGCCGCACCGTATCGGGTAGCCACGGTAATCCGCATCGGTCCATCACGACCGATCACCGATTCGTTGGAGTCGAAGCCATGAAGACCATCCCCATCGCTGGGGTGAGTATCCTTGCCATCTCGGTTCTCGTCTCGAGCCCGACGGGCGGCAGAGACTACCCCACCGGGTAACCGGTGGTTTTTTTTTCAGATCCTCAGCTGCTCTTCCTCGCCTTCGCCTTCCGCTTCTTTTCCTTTTTCGGCCGGGTCTTCCCGAAACTCTTCTGAAAGACCTTCCCTCGCCGGGTCTTCTTGTCGCCCTTACCCATCTTCGCCTCCTGTCAGATGTGGAGCAGCCAGAACGGTTTCAATGCCGATGAATACCCAACGGGAAAGGTACTGGAAACCCCATCGGCGGCTCGAGGAAGATATCCCCGGGGAGCCAGTCGAGATTGACCAGGGATTCGCCTGACTCCGGGCGGGTGCGGATCAGAGAGAGTTGAGGGAACCAGAGGCGGTTTCCGGCGTACGAATTGGCTCTTTCTTCCCACGGCCTTCCCCGACAGCAGGCGACTCGATGCTTCGAATCACGGAGCTTTTTCAGGAAATCCACCGGCGCGGCTTATGGCAGACCGGTGCAGCTTACCTCGGCATCGCCTGGGCGGTTCTGGAGGTCATGGACCTATTCACGGGTCGTGGAATTCTCCCCGATTGGACTTTCACTGGGGCGTTGGTGGCGTTGGTCCTGGGACTGCCGGTGGTCCTCGCCACAGCCTTCGTGCAGACACCACGAAAGGTTGGGGCATCGGTCCCAGGCGAAGGATCAGGCGGGGTTGACGGTATCTCGGGCGTCGTCGAAGCCTCCGGTGTCGAAGGGTCCAGCGTCGGAACACCCGGTAAGGCGGAACCCGAGAACTCGGGCAGGCCCAGGTCCCTGAAACAGCTCTTCACCTGGCGGCGAGCCATCCTCGGCGGCGTCCTGGCTTTTTCGGTCCTCGGAGTGTCGACAGCAGGATTCGGGATCATGAGAGTCATGGGAATCGGGGCCCCGGGTACCCTGCTGGCTCAGGGAGTATTCGAAGAGGGAGGTCTGGTTATCCTGGCCGATTTTGAAAGCACGGCCGGATCGACCGCGCCCAGCGATCTCGTTACCGAGGCCCTCCGGATCGATCTCGAACAATCACCCACTTTCGACCTCATGGACCCAAGAGCCGTCTCCGCCGGCCTGGCAAGGATGGTGCGGGATCCGGATGAACCCCTGACGGAAGACCTGGCTCTGGAACTTGCGACCAGGGAAGGAGCCGAAGTGGTAGTCAGTGGGGACGTCGGAAGCGTGGGCGGGGGATACCTGTTGACCGGGAGGATTTTGTCCGCCGAAGACGGCGCGCTTCTGGCAGCTTTTCGAGAGACGGCCAGGGACTCGACTCAGCTTATCGACGCCATGGACGCCCTTTCCGGAAAGGTGCGGAGCAAAATGGGGGAGGCCCTCCGGTCCGTGGCCGGCAGCGACCCTCTCTTCGAAGCCACCACCACCTCTCTGGAGGCCCTCCGGAAGTTCACATACGTCTCTCACAGGGAACCCCGAGGTGCCATCCCCGGTCCCCGAGCGATCCAGGTGATCGAGGAGGCGGTGGCCCTGGACACGACCTTTGCCGAGGCCTACCGATATCTGTCGATCCTCATCAACAACTATGGGGGGAGCGTTCAGCAGGGCGCTGACGCTGCAACCCGGGCTTTCCAGCACCGTCGGCGCCTCTCGCCGAGAAGGCAACTCCTGGTAGAGGGGAACTACCACATGGCCGTCACCGGGGACTACGACCAGGCCGCCCGGGCGTACACCGGTCTGGTCGAGTTGGATTCTCTCGACTCTACGGCAACCACGAACCTGGCCGACATCGTCATGTACGCCGGGGAATACGCGGAAGCGGAGCGGCTTCTGGTGTCCGCTCCCAGGCCAGAAATGAATGTCTGGACCTGGAATCTCATGGTCAGCCTTGCTGGCCAGGAGAAGTACTCGGAAGCGGAACGTTTGCTGGAGGACGCATCAGTAGCTCAGCCGGACAACATGTATTTACCCTTCACGAAAGGCCTGTTTTATGCTTCCCAGGGACGGTCGGGGGAAGCGTTGGCGACGCTGGGGGGGATTGAGTCAGCACCGGATGCCGTGAGGTATTGGGCGGCCTACGCCGCCGCTGTCGCCCACGCCCAGGCTGGCAACCTGGGGCTGGCCCGAGATCGCTTGGCACAAACCGACGAGTGGTTGAAACAAACCGGCACTCCTTCCGATCGGATTGCCTTTGTAGCATCAAAAGCCTTCGTTTCCGCATGGCTGGCTGGAGATAGGCGACAGGGGATGAAGGACCTGGACGCCCTCCTGAGCGACCTGCCCATGGAGGAGATGGATCCAGTCGACCGATCGCTGGGGAGGCTGGCTCTGCTCTATGCCGTGATCGGAGCCCCGGAAGAGGCTCAATCGTTTGTGGACCAATACCGGGCTGAGGTCCCTTCGGAGGGGGATCCTACTGGCCGGTCCATGATCAGGGTAGCCGAGGCGTTGGTCCGGATCATGGGGGGATCTTCCCCCTCGGAGGCCGGCCTGGAGTCCGCCGCAAGCAGGCTTCGATGCTTGAGATGCGCCCGGTTCTACCTCGGCCATGGGTTCCAGCTGGCCGACGACGCCGAAAAAGCCATTGATGCGTACGAAGCGTACGTTCAGGACGGATTCTTCGACGCCTCTCTTTATGAGATGCATTTTCCGGCACCCGTGGTTCACGAGCGTCTGGGGGTCCTCTACGAAGAGGTTGGAAACCCTGAGAAAGCGGCCCAGCACTACCGGGAATTCGCCCGGCGTTGGGCCAATGCAGACCCCGACCTTCAACCGAGAGTACAGCGAGCTTTGGAGCGTGCGGCTGAGCTGGGGGTGTAGGCCCTCACCAGTGCACGGGCACCGAGACGCTGAGACCAACTCTTCCGTTCTGACGGAGCCTGACCGAAGGTCTGATCCGAACCGGCGTGACACCTTCCCATAGGTCCTCGCCTCCTCCCCTCATGAACGATAGGGAATCACGGGGTCGGCCTCACAAACCTCGCCTCTTCTAGCTGGGTGTAACATTCAGGGGCGAAGAGTTTCGGTCGATCGTCATGATTCACCTTCCCACGGGGATGCTGAGGCCAAAGCCGATCCGGCCATCGGGCGTCACAACGAGTTGCGGCATTAACCCTGGGGACGCGGCGGCAACCCATTGATCTTCCCCCCGAAGGAGCCCTATGGCCGATCCGGTGAAGGCCCCTACTGGCGCCCCCACAATGCCAAAGACGATGACCCAGAAGGCCCTGCCATACTCCCAATCGTCCGCCCCAAGGACCGCCCCCGTGAGGGCGCCACCCGCCACGCCGATCCCAAGGCCCAAAAGAGCCGCCTTGCGGGCGTAGGGCCCGGTCCCTATCGCCGCTCCAAGTGGAACACCAGCCACGGCCCCCACCACCGCTCCGGTCCCCCCTGTAC